>JALYJH010000294.1 GCA_030775415.1 Acidobacteriota bacterium
ACACTGCTCGACGCCGCCGGCCGCGATGTTGTGATTATCGAGACCGTAGGGGTAGGGCAGAGCGAGGTAGACGTCTCCGGGCTTGCACGGATGACCATTCTAGTGACGGTTCCCGGCAACGGAGACGACGTACAGGCGATGAAGGCGGGGGTGCTCGAAATTGCTGACGTCTTCGTCATCAATAAAGCTGACCTGCCTGGCGCCGACAAACTGGAACAAGAGTTGCATCAGATCGCCGGCAATCGTCCGCTGCTGCGCACCGTGGCCAGTGAAGGGCAGGGAATTGCCGAAGTGCTGCAAGCCGTGCGTGCGTGTAAGCACGCGACGCCCCTGCGGCCAATGGACGGGGGCGCGCGCATTGACCATCTCGGGATTGCCGTGCGCTCCCTTGACGGCGCACTCCAGTTTTATGAAGCGCAGCTGGGTTTACACGTCGCGATGCGGGAAACGGTGGCGGGAGAAAAAGTGAATGTAGCAATGCTTCCGCTGGGGAATCCCCGAATCGAGCTGCTGGAGCCGTCCGAGACCAACTCCGTCATCGCGAAATTTATCGACAAGCGGGGCGAAGGATTGCATCACGTGGCGTTGAAAGTTCCGGATCTCCTGGGTTCCGTGGAGCGTCTGCGCTCCGCGGGTGCGCGTATCCTGAACGAGCCGCGCATGGGCGCGGGAGGCCACCTCTACGTCTTTGTGCATCCGGCCTCCACCGGCGGCGTATTATTAGAACTCATACAAGCATGAACCCAAAAATTGGAATCATCGGCGGCAGCGGATTGTATTCGATGCCCGGATTTGAAGCGCAGGAAGAGCGCAACCTGGACACACCTTGGGGCGCGCCCTCGGATGCGTACGTGGTGGGCAGGCTGGCCGGTAAAGAGGTCGCGTTCTTGGCGCGGCACGGCCGTGGGCACCGTCTATCCCCGTCGGAACTGAATTTCCGCGCCAACATCTACGGTATGAAGATGCTGGGCGTCGAACGCATTCTTTCGCTCAGCGCTGTGGGATCGCTTAAAGAAGAACACCAGCCCTTGGATTTTGTGATCCCGGACCAATTTGTTGACCGGACGCGCGGCCGCATCTCCACATTTTTCGGCGAAGGCCTGGTCGCGCACATTAGTTTCGCCCATCCCATCTGCTCTCAATTAGCCCACGTCGCGCACCGCGCCGCGAAAACTTCGGGAGTAATCGCCAAGCTCGGCGGAACTTACTTGTGTATGGAGGGCCCGGCGTTTTCCACGCTCGCGGAATCGAATCTTTACCGTAGCTGGGGCATGGACGTCATCGGCATGACCAACTTGCAGGAAGCCAAGCTGGCCCGCGAAGCAGAGCTATGCTACACCACCATCGCCATGGTCACCGACTATGACTGCTGGCACCCGGATCACGATGCCGTAACCGTCAATGACATCATCGCGAATTTGATGCAGAACGCAGCCAATGCAGCGAAGCTGGTAACAGAGGCCGTCCGCGCCATGCCCGAACGCGAGTGCAAGTGTGGATCGGCGTTGGCCCATGCGCTGATCACGGACCGCAAGGCGATTCCCCAGGCCACGCGCAAAAAGCTGGAGCTTCTGGTTGGAAAATACCTGTAACGAGCTGCTCGATTTCTGCCTGCGTGGCGAGCAATGGCCGGACGACTTGCTCGGCCGCGCATTGGCCATCGATGACGGACGCGCGTTCTTGTCCATCGTGGTCGAACGCCTGGGCGATCTCTTCGAGCCGCGGGTCTGCCAAACCTACGATCGGTTATTCACGCAGTCGATCCTGCACACCGCTCCCGAACTAGCGTCGCGTTTGCGCAAACCCGCGGATCATGCCGCCCCCGATACGGCCCGTCGCGTCTATGTTCTCTCCCGCGTGACGCTGGGCGCCGACGTAGCCGTAACCAGCGTGCTGCTGGATGCCGCCAAGCGCCGCTATCCCGCCGCGGAAATCGTTTTTGTGGGGCCGCTCAAGTCCTATGAGTTGTTCGAATTCGACTCGCGCATCAAGCACCGCCTCGCCCCCTATGCCCGCTCGGGCGCTTTGAAGGATCGCCTGCGCGCATCGGCCAACCTGTGGCTTGACGACGGTATCGTGATCGATCCGGACTCGCGCTTATCGCAGCTCGGCTTAATTTCAGTTTGCGATGAACACAATTACTTTCACTTCCCCAGCCGCACCTACGGAGGCGATGGCGGTGAGCCTCTCACGAAACTCGCCGCGCGCTGGACGCATCACGTCTTCGGTGTAGAGGGAGCCAGGCCCTTCGTGGCGCCTCTACGTTCGAGCCAGTCCCCGGCCGACATCACCGTCAGCCTCGGCGTCGGCGAAAATGCTGCGAAGCGGCTTGACGACACTCAAGAACGCGACCTGTTGCGCGCCCTCGCGGACACCGGCGCGTCCATGTTAGTCGACAAAGGCGGAAGCGCCGAAGAATGTGAGCGCGTCGAAGGCGCGTTGCTTCCGGGTATGCGCACTCACCAGGGAGCCTTTGCGCCCTTCGCGGCGCAAATCGCCGCCTCCAAGCTCTTCGTTGGTTACGATTCCGCCGGCGGCCACGTAGCGTCTGCTTGCGGAGTGCCGCTCATCAGCATCGCCAAGGGTTTTGTGAGTGAACGCATGGCCGCGCGCTGGCGGCCTGACGGTATCGTGCTGAATGAGAGCGAACTGGCGCAGGTGCCCAAGCTGGCGCGCCGGTTGCTTAATATTTAACCGGCTTGGCGTCCCGCCACAAACGTTCCAGGTCGTAGTAGGAGCGCGTTTTTTCCGAAAAAATATTGATCACGTAATCGCCGTAATCCATCAAGACCCATTCCGCATTGGTGTAGCCTTCGACGCTCGACGGAATGTCGCCCTGTTCCTTTAGCTGCTCCTCGATCGCATTTGAGATGGCCTGGTTCTGCCGCGAATTCGCGCCGCTGCAAATAATCAGGGTGTCGGTGAAGGTGGTCACATCGCGTAGATCCAGCACTTTAATGTCTTGCGCTTGTTTGGATTCGGCGGCGTGCACGGCGGTGAGCCAGAGGGGGTCGGGTTCTTGCTTTACGGCTTGCTTGAGTGCCTTCTTGGTGCGTGCCAGGATGTAGGGTGCTCCTGCTGGTATTGTACAATCTCGCTAGTGCCTTCGCTCAAAGTGTTGCTGTCCGCTGAACAGATTCACAAGCGCATCGCTGAGCTGGGAGCTGAGATTGACCGCGACTATCCTTTTGGCGAGCCAGTTTACTTGATCGCGGTTCTGAAGGGCGCGTTTATATTTATGGCTGACCTGGCGCGTGCCATGAAGACCCCCGCTCGCATCGAATTCATCGGCATTTCGAGTTATGGCGAAGGTAAGACCAGCTCCGGACAAGTTCAGTTGACGAAGGACCTCGACGCGTCCATAGAAGGGCACCACGTGATGATCGTCGAGGATATTCTCGACACAGGCATTACGCTGAACTATCTGACGAAGTTGATGGCGCAGCGGAAGCCCAAGTCTCTGCGGATCGTGACGCTGCTCGATAAACCGGAAAGGCGCAAGAGCCCTGTGAAGGCGGATTACGTTGGCTTCACAATACCGGACGAGTTTGTAGTCGGCTACGGCCTCGATTACGCCGAAGACTACCGCAATTTGAAGGACGTCTGCGTCATGGAGGATTGAGCAGCGTCGCTGATCAGATCACGCGCACCTAATTCCTCGCCGCGCCCAGCAGCGGCTTGAGTGTCCGCAGCACCGTATCAGAAACGATCTGTGCGCCCTCCGCGGTCGGATGCACGCCGTCACGCTGAAAGTAGCGCAAATCCGTAGTAATGATATCCTGCAGCAGAAATGGAATCAGCGGCAGCTTGTACTTGGCGGCCAAGCCGCTGTAAATGGCCTGGAAATCGCGTACGTAATCCGGACCATAGTTGGGCGGTAACGTCATTCCCGCCAGCACCACGCGCGCGCCCACTCGCTGGAACGCGACGATCATGTGCTCCAAATTTTCGCGCGTCATCGCCAAAGGCAGGCCGCGCAGGCCGTCGTTGCCACCCAGTTCCAGCAGCACCATCGCCGGCTTCAGTGCCAAGCCCGTGTTGATGCGCGCCAGCCCACCCGCTGTCGTGTCTCCGCTGATTCCCAGATTCACTACGTGCCACGCATACCCTTGCGCATCCAGCTTGCGCTGCAGATCGTCAGGGTAACTCTGCCCCGGCGCGAGCCCATAACCCGCGCTCAAACTATCTCCGAACACAAGCAGCGTCTTTCTCGTATCTGTTTTAGAAGCCGGGGCCGCCGCGGCGTTGCCCAGCGTCAAGAGCGCAGCGAAAAGAACCGGATACCGCATCTGTTGCCATCATAATAGAAGAGAAGAGCATGCCGATCCTCGAAGCCATTGCGCTTACCAAAACCATCGATACCGGCACGCATCGAGTCGAGATCCTGCGCGGCGTGGATTTGGAACTCCCCGCCGGGCAGTTCGTCGCCATCATGGGAGCTTCTGGCAGCGGCAAAAGCACCCTCTTGGGATTGCTGGCGGGACTCGATACCGCTACTTCGGGGAAGGTGGTGATCGATGGTGTTGACATCACTGGATTGAAAGAAGATCAGTTGGCGGTAGTGCGCGGGAAGAAAATCGGTTTCGTATT
>JALYJH010000295.1 GCA_030775415.1 Acidobacteriota bacterium
CATTGCAATATTCTATGAGGCGGTCCCCGAAGCCGATAGCTACAATGAGGTCTTTAACCCAACGACGTAAGCTCACGGCCTTCTCCCCTGAAAAGCAATCTCGCCCGCAGCCGCAGACTTTGCGGGACGCAACGGGAATTTAACTTCAAATCCCTCTTCCTCTCGCACTTTTTTGACGATTAACCGTGATCCGTCCGGCATATTCAAACTCTCTCCAACTGCGGGATAGGGCGGCTCAACCAACACGTAAGTCTTCTTTGTGCCTTCTAGCCAAACTCGCATCATTGCTATACCTTCTCCTTTTGAGGCAACGGCTCAGCCTTTGTGTTTGCCCTCAGCTTCGAGCACAAAAGCTCCGATAGTTTCCAAAGTCCCCATGCTAGGCCGCCAGCGATATATAGCGCCACTAGAGGCTCGATTAAATTCATAAACAGCCAGGAAATCAACAAGACTTGTTGATTCGGATAGCTTTCACCGGGCCAGTACCACAGCGTTGCTGCGTGCTTAAAGTAGAATCCAGACCACAGCAGTGCGACCATTCCCGCGAAGATGCTGGACGTGCAAAATAGCTTTCTCATGACTTTGCCTCCGGCGAGCTTGGCTGGGACGCCGCGTCTGCGGGTGGAATGCCAATAACCTTGCGGATTAAATTCATCCCCGTTTCGGCATCAAAGCGCCCGTCGTTTGAAAGCTCTTCCCATAGGGCTGCTTTAGCCGCGCCCCAAGGAGAAAAATAAACTTCGATAATCTTTCGCGCTTCCTTCAACTGCTCCCGCGTCTCGGCGTGGACTGCACGCAGCTCATCGTAACTTTCGAGCCGCGCGACCGCCGGGTGATCGACAGCCAGCGCTGCATATTCATCCTGGGTGATGAGGTCAGCATTGAATAGCTCCATGCGCTGCTGGCGCACCAGATCCCACATGCGCTGCGTGTCCGTTAACGGTTTCTGGTCACTCACTTTCAGCCTCCCTATCCAAATCCGCCAGCAATTCACACCGCCCGCACACTTCCGCAATGCCGTTGTCGCAGTCCTCGCACGGCTCGGTATCGCCCATATAATCTCCGCATCGGACACGCCCAGTGCCGGAGCACATGACGCAGCGGACGCATTGGAAGGGTTCGGCGTTCACGGATTCGCGGGTCGGGAGCGGGCTATCCGGCCCCGGCGTGAAGCGTGGATCAGGGTTCATCGCTTCCCTCCGATCCCCAGCGCCAGCTCGCGCGCGTTCGATTCGTCTGCGCTGATGATCTGCCGGCCGGGATGGTAAACGCGCGCAATGTGCTGGGCGAGCGGGAATGGGATCTTCGCTATCTGGGCAGAGGCGGCTTTGCGGGAGTCGGATCGGCTTGACAGCTTAGCGATGCCGTTATCAAACCATGCTGCCCCGCTCCCTTTTTGCTTTACGCCCTCGCGATATCGCTGCGCCGCCGTGACATTGAATCCTTGCGGCTTGTATCCCGGATTGCCGTAGCCATCCCAGCCGTTCATAGCTGGGACTTTCAGGCCCACTTCATTTTCGCGCCTACTTGTTAGATGAACGCCCTTACCGCCATTGCGCCGCGGATCTGAGTACTCCGGAACCTTGCGCCCATCTGGATTCTGGCCCACGTTGGTCTGGCCTGGTGATCCGATCGCGAACCAACTGCCGCCGTCATTTTTGATCGAAGCAACCGCCGACTGAAACGATCCGCCCGGAGCCCCGTTCTCGTGCTGGTGAAAATTAAAGCCAGCGACCTTGCGATGTCGCGCGGCCCTCAGGAGTTCACCAAACTTCAGGTGTATGCCAACGATGGCACTGCCAATGGATGCGACATCTCCCCATAAATAGAACGATCCGTAGTGCGCCTTCGCCGGCCCCACCCACGGCTGCGCGCCTTTGACGTTCTCGACGACCAACGGTATGTAGTGACCAGCCGCCGCGATTGCCTCTCGCTGGATCCTGAAGCACGAATCGAACAGCGCATTGAGTTCGGCAATGGTGCGCGAGCCCTTGTAATCTTCGGGGAACGGGATAGCTAGCCCTTCGTCGCTGATGTCGCCCCGCAGGGCGGCTGCTATCTGCTTGGCGCGGCTCCAGGGCATCGCCATGTAGCTGTATTCCGTGCACGGTGGCGAGGCGACGATCACTGCCGCGTTCTTAAACTGCGCACCGTCCAGCGTAAGCCAATCCTGCAAAACCAACTGGCCGGGATAGACTCCTGTGCCATAGTCATGGCGCACGTTATCGAAGCCGACTACTTCGTAGTTCTCAGCGAGAAAGCCTTCGGCCCATCCACCAAGGCCGGCGAAACCGTCAATACAGAGCGGCTTCATCCCAGCACCTCGGGCATTGAGGGCGGAAGGGCGGGGAAGTGCATCATGCCGCCTCCATTAACAGCCTGAAGGTAAAGGGGATTGATCCGTCCACAATGTGCTGATGCTGTGAACGGATTGAGTCGCGCGGAATCGCCCCGCGCACTTCCAACTCCCGCCCTCGAACGGTGATTTCATCCACCAGCCTGGAAAGCCCCTGCCGCCAACCTTCTGTGGTCAGCAATTCAAGCGCTAGGTAAGCGCGTTCGCACGCCGCTTCCATCTGCGATCCGTTGACTAGCGCCTCATTCTCAGCCTTGCGGGAATTCTCCAGGTGGACCAATCTCGCCTCAGCAGCTTGGCGCTTCTCGGTGGCCCGATTCAGTTCGCGCTCGAACAGATCACGCCTTGTCGCATGCGCCGGAGAAACCATCAGCATTACTGCCCGTTCTTCGGAATCGCGCCACGTTTGCACCTCGCGTCGCGCTTTGGCAGTCTCAGCGGCATAATCAACGGCCACAATGTTCCGATCGGCGATGGCATCGGTCAGCAGCCCGGATTTCAAGGCGTCCAATATGCCGCTGGTGATGGTCCGCTCGATTCGTTCGGCCAGAATCAGCCCGGCCCGGCACGGATCACCGTTACGCAGCCGGTCGCGTCCGCCACAGCGGTAATATCGCTTCCCATGTGAAGCGTTCCCCGATATCCCGCGCCCGCAGTGCCCGCAACGCAGCAATCCCCTGAGCATGTACGGTCGGTGCGGTCCCGCGAGCCGTGTGGAGTTCTGTGCCAGCATACGCCGCGCTTCCTCGAATCGCTCACGGGTAACGATTGCAGGAACCGGGATCGAAATCCAATCTTGTTCGCTTCGAAATCGCCCCTCATCGCTACCACGCCTGCGCCGGTTGTAGTATGCCAGCCCGAAATAGGTTTCGTTACCCAAGATGCGATGCAACGACGACGTAGCCCATTTACGGCCACGTTGTGGCAGCACTCCTTCGGCGTTCAGCACGAAAGCCAGCGACCGAATCGATTTTCCAGAACAGGCCGAATCGAAGATCCGCCGCACGATAACGGCTTCATCTTCGGCGATGCTCAGTACGCCGCCTTCCGAGGTATACCCGAACGTCCGGCGTCCGCCACCGCTTCGCCCTTGCCGAGCCGCCTCCAGGCGCCCGCGCTGTGTTCTGGCGCGTATCTGCGTCCTCTCGTACTCCGCGATAACGCCCCTCATCTGCAACATCATGCGCCCCGAATCGGTTTGCTCGAAGCCGCCGCGCACGAAATCAACCACCACTTGGGCGCGTTCCAGTTCCTTCATGAGCAAAAGCAGGTGCGCCAGTTCGCGGCTGAGCCGATCCGCGTCGTAGGCTACGACCGCTGAGAACTTCTTAGCCGCTAGCATGCGCCTTAATTCGTCCATTGCCGGCCGCTCCAAAACGGCACCCGTATAGCCGTCATCGACGAACTCCACCGGAGTCAATTGGCTGTACTTTTGCTTGGCGAAGCCGCGGAGTTCCGCGAGCTGGCTTTGCAAGCCCCTCTCTGTCTGTGCGTCCGTGCTGACTCTGGCATAAAGTGCGATCATTCGGGTCAATCCTCAGGAGCCATTCTACAAAGTCATTGATGCGCTTCTTGGCATCTGGCGTCTGGACGAACTTAACGGTGTATTCGCTCATCCCTTCAACCCCGCCTCCAGCTTGATAATCAGACCGGCCTGTTTTTCTCCGCAGTAGTAGCAGGGCGCTTTGCTTGGCATCCACTCTTCATCGCTCCCGATGGGCGCGACGTGGTGGTTACCGTCTGGGCTATCCGGGCATAGCGGCAAGCATCGCGGACATGCATCGCAGCGTGTTTCGTCAGTTGGGTACCCAGCCGGAGGGCAGTCGGAACACAAATTCATGCGACCCTCCATCCGGCGAAGCGCGTCGAGTTGAATCAAAATAAGGACTCCTGCGTGCCGCTAATGTCGGCAGGTGCCATTCCCCATTCGCCCACTACGGCCCCGTGAATTAAACAGCATCCGCGGCAACTAATCTCGCACGCAACCTCGTGGCTAACGATGTGGCAGTCTCCCTCCATGGGAGCTTTGCAGCGCGGGCAGTTGCCGGACACTCCTGAGCGGAGCACGTAGCAGCTAGCCATTACGCCGCCACCTCTTGCCCGTCCACCACTTCGCCACTCCGCCTAACGTAATCCAATAAAAGTGCCGCCCAGTGAGTCGCGCGCGGCTTTCGTTTGCGCAATTCCGTACGGCGCAGCTTG
>JALYJH010000296.1 GCA_030775415.1 Acidobacteriota bacterium
GCCGCCCTACGGCGTGGTGCTCGAAAATGGTCGCGTAAAAAGCATACTCACGCAT
Source organism: Acidobacteriota bacterium (assembly GCA_030775415.1). Taxonomy (GTDB): domain Bacteria; phylum Acidobacteriota; class Terriglobia; order Bryobacterales; family Bryobacteraceae; genus Palsa-187. The sequence goes on from JALYJH010000296.1 coordinate 56, forward strand.
TTCGATGCGCCCGAGCCGCAGCCCTCGTTGCAGCAATCCGGCTTCGTAAACTAGCGCTCTTCCACCAGCGAAACGTTGCGGATCTCCAGCCAGCCCTCCGCGCGTACTTCGCCTGTCGGCCGCTGATAACCCAAAGAAATCGCCGTCAGCACCGCGGGCGCCGTAAAACTTACGTACCCCGCGCTCCACTCCTCCGCGCTTTCGACCACGCCGTGCGCCTTACCCGCGCGCCACTCGACGCCCGTAGGCGACCCCAATCCGCGCGTGCGCGCCTCCCAACGCAGCGAGTACTGCCTGCCCGACTCCAGGACCACGTATTGCCGCAACAGTTCACAAGCTTCTGGCTGCCTTCCGGAAAACATAATACGATGTGCCCCGCCAGGCGAAATGTCCGTAATGCCCGGCGGATGCGCCAAACGCCAACCGAAGCCGTGGCCACCGGGTTCCACGGCGAAATCCCCGTCGGTGATTAAGGCGGTCTGCCGGTGTCCCAGTTGCTCCCACAACGCGCGCGCCTCCGTCACTTTGTCGGAATTAATAAGCACGTCGCATGCACTTTCCAGCAGAGGAACATCCGCCGCCGTCCCGAGCGCCGCCAGTCTCAACGCCGCCGGTCCGACACCCTCCCTGTGCTGCTCCATTACATACAACAAATACGTCGCGAGCACATCGTGCTGCGGCGGAATCGCGCGCCGCAACACTTCGTTCGCGTCCTGTGTAACGCGCCAGCACAAATCGAAAGCCAAGCGCCGGTCTCCATAGGACATTTCGAGCGCGGCCCGCATCCATTTCCAAAACTCATCCCGGCGCCCCCGCCGGAAATAAAAATTGGCCAGCGTCCAGCGCGGCTCGAATTGACGATCCACGCGAGCTGCATCCAGCAGCCAAGTTTCGGCCCTCGCGAAATCACCGCGCGTCTCCGCCGCCAGCCCCATGCGAATACGCGGCTCCGAGGACAGCGGATTCACGCGGGCCGCGCGCTCCAGCAGCGCTGTCGAATCCACTCCGTCGTACTCCAGTTGCAGCGCTCGCAGCAAAAGGTAGCTTGCGCGATCTGGCAGAATTTCCAGCGCGCGCGCCACGCCCTCGGGTGTCTGCTTGCGAAACGCCGCGTCCGCCACCGCCAGCCGGACGGAGTAAAATACGGCGCCCATGAGGATCACCAGAGCGGCAGCACGAACAGCACGAGTCACGTAATACACCTGAATGACGAATAATTTCTCTTGATGAAGGTGCGAACCAAAAGTATACTCGGATCAGTGCACAGCAGAATTTTTTTGATGGTCGCGGCGTTCGCGTCTCTCACTCTGGCCGCGACTCCCGGCACAACTCAGCCGCCCGCCATCGGCATGGTTACCGCCAGCGGACATTTTATGCTGGACCGCTCCGAAGTCTGGGGCAATGCAACGCTGTTCGACGGCGCCCGCATCGACACCAACGCCTCCTCCTCGCAAGCCGCGCTGCGCAACGGTGTCAAAATTCAACTGGGTTCCGCCTCTAGCGCGAGCGTAAATGAAAATCGCCTGACACTAACCAAAGGCGTGGGTCAAATCGCCGCGCCGGAGAGCTACGAAGTCAGCGCCGGCAATCTTTCCATACGCTCTGCCGCCGGCAACAGCCGTGTGCGCGTGGCGCTTATTTCCGGAGGCAATCTTGAAGTCACCGCACTGAGCGGCGCCGCGCGCGTGGCGAACCGCACCGGCTTGGTACTGGCCTCCGTGCCCGCCGGGCGCCAGATGACTTTCGCGATGCAGGCTGCTGCCGCCGGTGTGATTACACGCACGGGATGTTTGCTCTCGAAGGACGGCCGCTTCCTGATCCAGGATCAGAACACGCAGGAAGTCGTCGAAGTGCGCGGCGATAACCTTGCCATGAACCTGGGTAATCGCGTGGCCGCCATCGGAACCGGGAGCGTCTTGCGCCCCGCGCTTGCCATCGCCACCAGCATTCTGAACGCGAACTCCGTCGTGCTCCAGCAAACCGGAGGCTGCCTGAGTGTTGCCGCGGCTCTCGATGCCCAAACGGAACTCGCCAACGCCCCTGCTCCTCCTCCCAGCGAACCTGCCGCTGCCCCCGCCCAAGCTCCGGCAACGACGGCGGCGAAAACCGGGATGTCTAAGGGAGCGAAGATAGCGATCGTAGCAGTCGTTGCCGGCGGCGGCGCCGGTGCCGCCATCGCTCTATCCGGCAAAAAAAGTTCTACTAGTCCGTAAACTTCTGTCCCGCCGCGCGCCGCAAACTGACGCTCCGTTCAAGCGGCACCAGATGCAATCCCTCGCCTAAATTCACCAGCTTCGCGCAGCGTGAACGGAAGTCATTCATTCGTTCCTGTGCCTGAGGAACCAGCGCCAGCCGCGCATGCACCTCGGCCACCGCTGCCGCGTGCAATTGCAGATCGAATTGATTCAGCGCACATGCGTCCTCGTAAGCCGCCGTGCCCCACCATTCGCGATAACGCTTTTCGCGGTGTGCGCTCTCCATACGCTCTGCCGTGACGTTCTGGCGGGTGTAGTGAAGATTGATTAGCGGAAATGCCGGCCGCAGAAAATATTCCGCGGCCACCAGGCTGGCGTCGAACAGTTCCACCACGCCCGGGATCGCCATTTTCCGCACCGCTTCGATCGCGCGGGCTAAATCCGCTTCACCTGCCGGTCGCGTGAACCTTCCGGATCTGGCCAGTTGCAGCACTTGTACATTACTCACCAAATGCGGCGCCTCATCCAGCAACTTCCGCAAAAAGCCAGCGACTGAATGCGTGTTTGCCATTTGACCCAAGGCCCCGTCGGTATTTGATTTGCGCAAATACGAATACATCGACTGTAAACGATCCAGCGGATGGCGAATAAAACATAAGTCAAATATCACCACATTCTTGATATTAGGCAAGGGATACCGTAAATGATGGCTCGACACCGCTTTAATATCACGATGAGCTGATAAAAAAAGACTTAGCTCGTCGTTATCCAGCTCGGTATCGGGCGTAGGCCCATGCAGGGTGGCGAATTCCCCTCCGAATTCCCGCTCCAGAATGGATTCAATGGTACTCCCTCCATTCTTAAAAAAATGATAATGGACCACGACGAAACGGGGGCGCGGCACTTTGAGCATAATGTCAAGGCGCATAAAGCTGAGACGCCGTGTGCGGCAAAAAGATTACTCACCGCGCTCTATAATAGTGTGTGTCTCAAGCCACCAATCTTTTTGTGGAAAAAAACCAGGCGCGTCTTCTCGACGAACTCAAAGATTTTCTGCGTATTCCCAGCATAAGCACTTCGCCTGAGCATGTCTCCGATGTGCAACGCGCCGCGCACTTCGTCGCCGACAGCATGAAGGCCGCCGGACTCGAAAATATCGAAGTGATTTCCACCGCGAAACATCCCTTGGTTTATGCCGATTGGCTGCACGCTCCCGGTAAGCCCACGGTGCTGTGCTACGGGCACTACGACGTGCAGCCGCCCGATCCCCTCGACGAATGGATCTCGCCGCCTTTCGAACCCACCGTCCGCGACGGCAACCTTTATGCGCGCGGCTCCGCCGATGACAAGGGCCAGATGTACATGCACATCAAAGCCGTCGAAGCGCTGCTCTCGACCACCGGAACCCTGCCTGTCAATTTGAAATTCCTGATTGAAGGCGAGGAAGAAGTCGGCGGCGAATCCGTGGCAAAGTTCGTTGCCGAAAATCCCGCGCGCCTCAAGGCCGACGTCGCGCTGGTCTCCGATACTGAGCTTTTCGCTGAAGGCCTGCCCACCCTATGCATCGGCCTGCGCGGCCTCATCTATACCGAGATCGAAGCTCGCGGCCCTTCCCGTGACCTGCATTCCGGCGTGTACGGCGGCGTCGCGCCCAACGCGGTGTTCGGTTTAATCGAATTGCTGGCGAGGATGAAAGACGCCAACGGCAAAATTCTGATCCCCGGCATGTATGACGATGTCGCGCCGCCCACCGCCGCCGAAAAACGCAGTTGGGAACATCTCCCCTTTAATGAGAAAGAGTTTTTAAAAAACGAAGTCGGCTCGACGCAGCTTACGGGAGAGCCCGGCTATCCCGTGTTGGAGCGCACCTGGGCGCGGCCCACGCTCGAAGTTCACGGCATCGCTGGCGGCTTCACCGGAGCCGGCGCCAAGACCGTGATCCCTGCGCGCGCTACCGCCAAAGTCAGCATGCGCATGGTTCCCGGCCAGGATCCCGGCAAAATCATCGACGCTTTTAAAAAGTTCGTCGCCGATAACACGCCCCCCGGCGTCCAAACTGAAGTTCGCGTGCTGAGCTCCGGCCCCGCCATCATGGTGAATCCCGATCACCCCGCCATCCACATAGCGGCCCAAGCCTTTCGCGATATCCTGGGGAAGGAAACCGTTTTTATTCGCAGCGGCGGGTCCATCCCCATTGTGGGGGATTTCGCGAAAAACCTGGGGATTCCTACCATCCTCATGGGCTTCGGACTTCCCGACGATGGCTTGCACTCGCCCAACGAGAAGTACAAAGTG
>JALYJH010000297.1 GCA_030775415.1 Acidobacteriota bacterium
CTTCAAAAGTGAGCGACTCCACCGGCTTGGCGAGCGGCTTCACATTCATCTTCACGCGGCCGATGTCCTTGCTTTCACGGTAGTTCATGTGGAACGCTCTAGCGTCGCTGTTGATGATGGCTTGCCACTCTTTTTCAGTCGGCAACACCCAGATTGCATAAGTGCCTTTCGGCAGCTTCATCGTCCCGATTTCGATTCCCGCGTCGAGCGCCGTTATCGTCGTGGCCCAATTCGCGCCGGGGCACCACACTTCGTTATACGGCACCAGCTCGCCATAAATCTTGCGCCCTCGCATGGAAGGCGAATAATAGTTGATCGTGATTTCCTTGCCCCCGACGTTCCCAGTCGCGGTCTTTGGCGGACTCGCCTGCGCGTGCGCCGGGACAGCCAGGGCGGCGATGCCTATGCCGGATACAAAGCCCGTTTGAAAGAATCTTCGCCGCGTCATGAAAGCCTCCTATTGAACCGTAATGGGGACGGAAACCTCGGTGCGCTCCCAAGTCATCTTCAGCAAGCCTTTGTTGCCGCCCGTCGATATCAATTCGATCTTAAACCTTTCCACCGGCGCCGGAGTTTGCGCCAGCGTCATCTTCACGCGGCCCAAATCCTGCTTCTCGTCGTACTCGGTTCCGAACTGGCCCACCTGCTTATTGACGATCAACAGCCACTCCTTGGCGCCCGGCAGCGTATAAATCGTATAGGCGCCCTTCGGCACTTTTAACCCGCCCACATCCAGATTGGCTTCCGTTTGAAAAGTGGTCGCGCTATCGGCGCCAGTGCGCCACCAGCGCCCATAAGGCACCAGCCCGCCCATAATTTTGCGGCCGCGCATCGACGGCGCGGAATAGGAAATGGTGAGCTTCTTGCCATTGATCGTGACCGTCGCGGTGGCCGGCGGGCTTTCTTGCGCCGGGGCCATCGCAGCCCATGCCCACAGGAGAACCAAGAACATTGTGATCCGCTTCATAGTTCTAGCGTAGTCCAGATTGCTAAAGTAGAGAATTGTCCCGCATCAGTTCGGCACCTTCGGCGTCCGCAAGCCCCAGCGTCAACGATCACGTCCGCTGGAACCAGTTATACCTGGGCCTGGGCATCACCACGCTCGCGACTTTGATCCTGGAGCTATCGCTCACGCGCATTTTCTCGGTGGTGTTTTATTACCACTTCGCGTTCCTGGCGATTTCAATCGCGCTCTTCGGGCTTGGCTCGGGCGGCGTGTTTTCCTACGTCGTCGTCGCGCGCCGCGGCCACTTATATTCCAAACTGGGCGTGCTGGGATTGGCCAACGCGTTGTCAGTGGTGGCCTCATTGTGGTTCATCCTGTCGCGTCCCAGCGAATTAGGATATGGCACGCTGGCGGCCGTTTACATCGCAAGCGCGCTGCCCTTCTTTCTAGCGGGAACGGTGGTTTCAATCGCCATGTCCGAGGCCATCGAGCGTGTGGACCGGGCCTATTTTTTCGATCTGGCAGGCGCCGCCGCCGGCTGCCTGGTGCTGATTCCGTTTCTGAATACTTTCGGTGGACCGAATACGGTGATCGCCGCCGGCGTGTTTTACGCAATCGCGGCGGCGATCTGGTTTCATCAAGCGGGCAACTTCCGGCGCCGCGCGGTAGCGGTGCTGGTGGCCCTGCTGTTAGTGGTGTTGATGGTGGCGAACGGGCGCCTGCATGTGCTCGACGTACGCGTGGCCAAAGGTGAAAAGCTGCCGCCCGAAAAATTTGTCGCGTGGAACAGCTTCTCGCGCGTGGGCGTGACCACCAATCGCGGCTACACCAGCATCGTCATCGATGCCGACGCCGCCACCGCGCTGGCCGACAAAGATTGGGATCACCTCACGGCCCAGGAGCGCCGCGATCTCTCGCACGATGGCCCTGGATTTCCGTACTATTTGCGCCCCGGCGCAAAGACGCTGGTGATCGGCGCCGGCGGCGGCTACGATGTGGCGCGCTCGCTGGCCTCGGGGAGCCGCGACATCACGGCCGTCGAGATAAATCCCATCATCGCGAATAAAATCATGCGCGGCCGTTTCGCGGAAGAAAGCCACCGCCTGTATTTCCGGCCGGAGGTTCACCTGGCGATCGAGGACGGGCGCTCCTTCGTGCGGCGCAGCGCGGAAAAATATCAGGTGCTGCAAGCCACGTTGGTGGATACCTGGGCGTCCACGGCGGCAGGCGCGTTCGCGCTATCGGAGAACAATCTTTATACCACCGATGCCTTCTACGATTACCTCACCCACTTAACGCCCGACGGCATGCTGGTATTCACGCGCTGGGGATTCGATCCGCCGCGCGAATCGCTGCGCCTGATCACGCTGGCCATGGAGGCGCTGGCGCGCGTGGGCCAGACCGATCCCGCGCGGCACGTAATGGTGGTGCGCGACGATGCCGCGAAACTCTACGGTTGGGGCGCGCAGGACACGGTTTTGATCTCGCTTGAACCGTTCACCGGTGCCGACATCGCGCGCGCCAAACAATTGCTCTCGGAGACCAAACTGGAGGCCGTGTATTTACCCGGGGATGGATCGAACACGCCCTTCGCGCAGTTGCTGACCAGTCCGAATCCTCCGGCGTTCTGGCACAGCTATCGCTACGACGTTTCTCCCGTGAGCGATGACCGGCCGTTTTTCTTTTATACGGTGCAGCCGCGCGATCTGTGGAACTTCGTAAAGAACGCGAATACGGAGAGCGCGGATTACAAGGTCAATCGCGCGATTCCTCTGCTGTTTGCCCTGGTCGCCGTCAGCATCGGCGCGACGCTCTTGATCGTTATTCTGCCGCGGCTGCTGCTGGGGACGCGGTTGCCCAAACAACAGGGCGTGTTTTTGTTCTTGATGTATTTCCTGTGCCTGGGCGCCGGCTACATCCTGATTCAAGTGGCGCTGATTCAGAAATTCGTGCTGCTGCTGGGGCATCCGACGTACGCGCTGACGGTTATTGTTTTTTCCATGCTGGTTGCGTCCGGCGCGGGTAGTTTCTGGAGCCGTCGCGTTATCGCCGGCAATGACACGCGGCTGATGCGGGTCCTGGCGGGCGTCGCGGTTCTGGTAGCGGTGCTGGCCTTCGCGGCGCCGGCGCTTACGGCGGGAGCGGTGTCGTGGCCCCTGCCGGCAAAGATGCTGATTACGGCGCTGGCCATCGCTCCCGCGGCATTTTTCATGGGCATGCCGTTCCCTAGCGGCTTACGCCGCCTGGAAGAACGCCACTCGCCCTCGGTGCGCTGGGCCTGGTCCCTGAACGCCGCGGCCAGCGTGCTGGGGTCGGGCGGAGCCATTGTGCTCGCGATCTACACCGGCCTGCAGGCGACGCTTTTATTCGGTGGCGCGTTGTACTTAATCGCGCTGCTGGTGATTCTAGCCACACGCCTGCAACGCGCGCCTAAATAGAAACCCGGCGGATGCGCTTTACAAGATGACGGCTGGCGGAAGTCCGCCTCGAGCTCCTTCAGCTCGGCGTCGGTGAGCGCGCGCTCAGCCGTGTAGTGTGGATGATCGCTGACCAGGGACGCGCCTTGTGTCCAGTTTTTCTGCTGGGCTTCGCTGAGGCGGAACTTCAGGTATTGCACGGAGCTGATGCGGTCGGTAGCGATTTGCCGCTCGTCGAAAACGGCTGGCGTGCGGCCGGCGCCCGCGACTTCAATCCACAGGTGGCGCTCCAGGCCGAGGAGCTCGCGCAGTTTCACGTCACGCTCGGCGGACGTTTCGTATTCGATCAGCAGGCTGGCGCAGAGGCCGCCGGGAGCGGGGATAAGCTCATTGTAGGTGGCGATCTCGTGGGCGATGTCGTGGGGGCGCACGATGCGTTCAATGCGCATCATTTCCTGGATTTGATAGCGCACGGTTTCGCGGTTTTCAAACAGGAACGTCAGGTGATCGCCCAGGCGGATGCGGCGGCGTTCCTTGAGAGCGAGGACGCGCGGGCGCAGCGTTTCGCGTTCCACTTCGTAGTCGGCGATGTTTTTGATTTCGGAAATATCAACTGGTTGCATGGGGAACTTTCTCGGGGAAGCCATCAGGTTCGTAGGCGCGGGCCAGCACCTGGATGGGATGAATGGGGCGCGTGCCAAGCGCCTGCTCGAATTGGATGGCGGCCAGGGGGCAATCCGACGCTAAGACGTCCGCCGCGGTGTCCTGCATTTCATCGAAGGCTTTCTTGCCGGCGAGCATGGAGAGCGGGAAGAATTCTTTCTTCATAGCGAAGGTGCCGTCGTGAGCGCTGCATTGCTCGACCATTTCAATCCGCGCGCCAGGAATCAGTTTCATCATGTCTCGCGAGCGGAAACCGATGTTTTGAGCTTTCAGGTGGCAGGGCAGATGATAGCCGACTTTGCCGGGCGTCGATTGGAATTCACGGTTGAACGTGCCTGCTTTTTTGCGTTCGAAGAGGAACTCAGTGAGATCCATGGTGGCGGCGGCTACCCGGGCGGCTGCTTCCGTACCGACGAGTTCGCCGTATTCTTTTCGCAGCGTGTAAGAGCACGTAGGATTGATAGCGACGATTTTTTTCCCCTGCTCGACCGAGGGCAGCAGCGATTCGACGTTAGAG
>JALYJH010000298.1 GCA_030775415.1 Acidobacteriota bacterium
CCGAGCACGTATGCTTCTTCCCAGCACTTGCGCGCGTTCTCGTAAACCGCCGCGGGGACGCGGTGGCTGTCGATGCGCGAAGTGGCTTCGAGGTGCATGCGGATGACGTTAAGGAACGGCTCCTCATTGACGGCGTAGCCTTCGCAGGGGCCCGTCGAACCTTCGGCGATGCGCGCGCTGGTGAGATACGCCTGGCCGCACATAATGGCAGTGAGCGCGGCGGCCCAATCGCGGCCGTGGTCGCTATCATAAGCCAGGCCCATCGACATCAGCAATGCGCCCAGGTTCGCGTAGCCCAAGCCCAGAGGGCGGAAATCGTGCGAGTTCTGGGCGATCTTTGGGGTGGGATAAGCGGCGTTGTCGACCAGAATTTCCTGCGCCATGATCACGGTGTCGACGGCGTGGCGATAGGCTTCGACGTCGAATGCGCCATCGGACTTCACGAACTTCATGAGGTTCAACGACGCCAGATTGCAAGCCGAATCGTCGAGGAACATGTATTCCGAACACGGGTTTGAGGCGTTGATGCGGGCGGTGTTCCTGGACGTGTGCCAGCGGTTAATCGTCGTGTCGTACTGCATGCCGGGATCGCCGCATTGGTGCGTGGCTTCGGAGATCTGATGCATCAGGTCGCGGGCCTTGTAGCGTTTCAAGGGCTGGTTGGCGAGGCGCGACTTGGTCCACCAGTCGCCGTCCGAGATGACGGCTTCCATGAATTCATCGGTGACCCGCACGCTGTTGTTGGCGTTCTGGAAGAAGATGGAGCTGTAAGCATCGCCGTCGAGCGAGGAATCGTAACCGGCATCGATCAGCGTGTGGGCCTTTTTCTCCTCTTTGGCTTTGCACCAGATAAAGGCTTCGATGTCGGGGTGATCGGCATTGAGGATCACCATTTTCGCGGCGCGGCGCGTCTTGCCGCCGCTCTTGATTACTCCGGCAAAGGCGTCGAAGCCCTTCATGAAGCTGAGCGGGCCGGAGGCGCGTCCGCCGCCCGAAAGCAAACCGTCTTCTTCGCGCAAGGTGGACAGATTCGAGCCCGTGCCCGAACCCCACTTAAACAACATGCCTTCGGTTTTGGCGAGATCGAGAATGGATTCGAGCGTGTCGCCCACCGAATTAATGAAGCACGCCGAGCATTGCGGACGCGGATTGGCGGGGTCGATTTTTTCAATCTGCTTGGTGGATTCGTCGTAATACCAACCGTAGCCGCGGGTTTCTTTCACGCCGACGTTGAACCATACGGGCGAGTTGAAGCAGGCTTTTTGCGTCAACATTAAATGCGCGAGGTCGTCGCGGAAATTTTCGGCGTCTTCGGGCGTGCGGAAGTAATGTTGTTCGGCGCCCCAATCGGCAATGGTGTTCACGACGCGGCCGATCAGTTGGCGGACGCTGGTTTCGCGCTGCGGCGTACCCATCTTGCCGTGGAAATACTTGCTGACAACGATGTTGGTGGCGGTTTGGGACCAATCCACGGGGACCTCGACATCGCGCTGCTCGAAAATGACGGCGCCTTTCTCGTTCCCAATGGAGGCAGTGCGCAGCTCCCAGGCAATTTCGTTGTAGGGATTAATCCCGTTGGTAAAGTAGCGCGGGAAATCAACGCCGATTCGTTCCGCGGCCGGCAACGGCCGGCGCACATCTTTGAGCTTCATCGCAACCCCTACACCTAATTGTCCCATGAAATTGTCCCCTCCGGATCTTTGGAAGCCGCAAAATTTGATGCTGCACTCAATTGCGACTTGGCAATGATATACAACATGTGGGGTCGTGTCAATAGGGAACGCTATGAGTAGTGGCTTACATCGCAATCTCGAAAGAGTGGTCAATTCTAGGGTCTAGCGTACATAACAGCAATAAATTGAGTGAGAAGCGGCTAACCCACACGCCTAAACCGAGGGTTCACGCAAGAAATTTCTGAGGAAGGTTTTGCTCAAGAAAACGGACACTGCCAACCAAAGATAGTATCTGACTACTATCTTTGGGTGGTATATCCAAAGATTAAGCATTTGGTTTCATGCAGACGCGGCGGGGTATTGACAATTAAAACACAAACTGCGTAACATGTCGAAGCGGGTCGTTTTGCCCCAGAGCTTGGGTAGTTTGCCATGAGGGCGACGACAGATTGTGGACTAGGTTCGGACGCGACACGGATCACATGCCACCTTCGCTCCGCTTGCGGTTCTTTTGTTTGGTCTTATCCCGTCTAAAGCGGCCGCAGTTCCGTCTCTAAGAATAGATATACTTACGGCCCATAGTGTCCTTTGAGCATTCAATTTTTCGATCGGAATTCGGTGGAGGAGAGCCACTATGTAGAGCCGGCAGTCCGGCGCGCGGGAGTCGTACGGATACCAGCTCTGCTCCTTTGCGAGAACTGAATTTGAACTGTGATCCACCGCTCGATGCGGGGATTCGAAATGCTGTGGAGGCCCTCCAGACGGCGGGCATTGACACCTTCGAATCATGCGAAGGTGGCAAGGGGCACTCGTACGCCGAACCCACCGTGCGATTTCACGGCGGGCCCGAAGAAGGCCTCCGCGCTTTAAGCGTCGCAATCAAAGCCGGGCTCCCGGTGATCGATTTGCGAAAAGTGTGGCCAGTGATCGAGAACGAACCCACAGGTCCCTGGTGGGAACTCACTTTCGCCACAGGTGACCGATGAATTTACGTCTGCGAATTACTGCCCAGCTAGGTCGAGCCGTTGAAAGTGCTTACAGAGCGGTTTCCCGCCTGTACCCTGCCGTAGATACTGCTTCTCGATATTGTTCCCTTCCGTACACTTCGTATTGTCGTGGTGGACGGGTTGAAGGACCGAGTTCCATGGATATGCTTTTGACATCGTGGGTCTCCTTTCTTCAAAAGTGGGGCTGTAGGCTGAAACTACAGCCCCCTATCCAGACGCGCACTTTTTAGCGCGCGCCTCGATAGGTTCGCTATCCGCTCTCTCTTCCATAGGTCCCCCCTTTTGCACCTACACTGAGTTGTCCCATGGGGGCCTCGCAGGAAAAGAATTACAACGGAGCTCCGACATTCGCCGCTAGAAGGCTATGTTGCCCCAATATGTTCCCCCTGTCAATAGTAAAATTACTACATATAGTGGTCGAGTTGCCATGTCCACCTTCCAGATGGACAATGCCATGATGCCATGGTAGGATTTGTCCATGGCTTGGGAAATCAGCCACTTGCAGGTTCTGGAGGCGGAGAGCATCCATATTCTCCGCGAGGTCGCGTCTGAATTTCAGCGGCCTGTGATGCTTTATTCGATCGGTAAGGATTCTTCTGTAATGCTGAGGCTGGCACAGAAGGCCTTCCATCCTGGGCCGATTCCATTCCCGTTGTTACACGTGGACACCAGCTATAAGTTCAAAGAAATGATAGACTTCCGCGATAAGCAGGCGGCGGAGCTGGGTGTAAAGCTGATTGTGAAGACCAATCGGAAGGCGCTAGATGAGGGAGCGAATCCCCTGCGAATCGGAACCGAGCGGTGCTGCGGATTGCTGAAGACGACGGCGCTGCTCGATGGGCTGCGCGACGGTAATTACGATGCGGCATTCGGCGGGGCGCGGCGGGACGAGGAAAAATCGCGGGCGAAGGAGCGAGTTTATTCGTTTCGCGACACTTTAGGGCAGTGGGATCCGAAGAACCAGCGGCCGGAGTTGTGGGACATCTACAACAGCCGCATCGAGCCGGGCGAAAGTATTCGCGTGTTTCCGCTTTCAAACTGGACGGAGATGGATGTCTGGCAGTACATTCATCTGGAGAATATTCCGATTGTGCCGCTGTATTATGCGAAGGAGCGCGAGGTTTTGATACGCGGGAATTCGCTGATTATGCCGGAGCAGGCGTTTATGGGTCCACGGGAGGGCGAGAACTTGCAGTTGGTGAAGTGCCGCATGCGTTCGCTGGGGTGCTCGCCTTGCACGGGGGCTATACGCTCGGACGCCGACACGATTCCGAAGATTATCGCGGAGCTGGTGGCGGTGCGGAATTCAGAGCGTGAGAATCGGGTGATCGATCACGATCGTGAAGGGTCGATGGAATTGAAGAAGCGCGAAGGGTACTTCTAACGATGGCGGCCCTCCCCGTGATGGACAGCGAAAAATTTGATGTTGAGGAGTTCCTGCGGCAGGAGCAATCGAAGGACCTGCTGCGCTTCACCACGGCGGGAAGCGTTGACGACGGGAAGTCCACGCTGATCGGGCGGCTGCTGCACGATGCGCGCGGGGCTTACGAAGACCAGTTAAAGCAGGCAATTCGCGGGGGCGAGATTGATTTTTCGCTACTGACGGACGGGCTGCGGGCGGAGCGGGAGCAAGGGATCACCATCGACGTTGCGTACCGCTATTTCGCCACGCCGAAGCGTAAATTCATCCTGGCGGACACGCCGGGGCATGAGCAGTACACGCGCAACATGGCTACCGGGGCGTCGACAGCACAAGTGGCCATCATCTTATTGGATGCCAAGCGCGGGATCACTACGCAATCCATGCGGCATGCTTACACTGCGTCGCTGCTGGGAATTCCGCATTTCGTGAT
>JALYJH010000299.1 GCA_030775415.1 Acidobacteriota bacterium
GCCACCGCCTTTTGGTACGTGCGGCGCCACGGGATGCCCTGGCTCCAGACCTTCGATGTATTCGCGCCGGGGATCGCCATCGGCCACGCGATCGGCAAAGTGGGCTGCTTCGCGGCGGGCTGCTGCTGGGGGAAGGAATGCGACCTCCCCTGGGCCGTGACCTTCCGCAATCCCGACGCAAATGCGCTCACCGGAGTCCCCCTGCGCGTCTCTCTGCACCCGGCCCAGCTTTATGAGATGGGTGCTGAGGCGCTGCTCTTCGGATTTCTGTATTGGCGTTTCGGGCGCGCGCACCGCCCCGGAACTATCATCGGTCTGTATCTGATACTAAGCTCGGTCCTGCGCTTCGGGATTGAATTCACGCGGTTCCACGAGCAGGCGTTGCCCTTCGGATTGCCGTTTTCAATCACCCAGTGGATTGCCGTCGTTCTCGCAGCGGCCGGGGGAGCGATTCTGTGGTCGCAAAGGTCGCGCGCGCCTAAGGCCATTCCCTCACTCGCGCACTGAAGAATTGGGCGTTTCGGCCGATCTTATGTCTAGTGGTGCGTCCCAACCGTCAAAAAGGCTTCATCCTCATCGCCATGTCGGTGTGCATGTTCCTGTTGCTCGCCGTCATCGGCATGGCGTTCGATCTGGGGCGCGTCTACATCGCCCGCAATGAGGCACAGATCTTCACGGATGCTGCTGCGATGGCTGCGGCGAAGCAACTGGACGGCAGCGGGGAGGGTGTAACTCGCGCCCGTGCCGCCGTGGCCACCCTGCCTAACCGCTGGAATTTAGGGACGGAAAACTTCACCGGCGTGGTGACAGAATTCAGCAGCGACGGCCAGCACTGGGACGCGGAGCCGAAGGACATCGCCGGACTCACCTTCGCTCGCGTCACCGCTCCTGACAATCACGTGGAAATCATGTTCCTGCGTGCCGTAGGCGGCCCCCAGCAGTTTACGGTTCCAGCTCGTGCGGTGGCCTCCACCAAGCCGGTGAGGCTCACACAATGAAGCGCGAACGGGGCCACGCAATGCTCGAACTCGCCGTTTCGGCGGGCGTGATGGTTTCCTGCCTGGTGGGAACTTTCCAATTCGGTTACACCTTTTACGCTTATAACCAACTGGTGACAGCCGTCGGCGATGCCGCGCGTTACGCAGCTCAGCGAACCTACCGCGCCGCCACCGATCGGGACATAGAACGCGGCAACGCGGCTATTCGCAACATGGTGGTTTACGGAGATCCGCAAGCGGCGCCCGGATCGAGTCCGCTCCTGCCGAACCTGAAGACCGCCCACGTGGAAGTGCGCTGGGAACTAGCGGGCGATGGCACTCCGTTGAACGTCAACGTCTCCATCAAAGGTTATACGATGGATGCAATTTATAGGTCGTACACCTTTGACGGCCGGCCTTCGGTGCAATTCCCTTACGTAGGCAAGTTCGCGCCCACCGAGAGTGAGCCATGAGCGGCAACTCCGAACGCGGGCAGACGCTCGTCGAAGGGGCCTTGGCGCTTCTGGTCTTCATGTCGATGCTGTTTGCCGTGGTCGATTGCGGATTAGTTCTGGTAAGTCATCAGACGCTGGTCGAAAGAGTGCGCGCAGCCGTGCGTTGGGGTGTGGTACGGCCCTGGGACGGCAGCGGCGAGCAGGTCGCGAATTTGATCCTCTATGACCAGACGGAGGCGCCCCGCGCCACCACGGCCGGCTATCTTGGGCTGACCCGCGAGAATGTTCAAGTGCGCTATCAGCCGTCTTCGACTGGGCACCCGGATGACGAGATATTGACCGTGGCCATCGTCAACTACCGTTACCGCTTCCTCTCGCCCTGGATCACGCAGACTTTCATCAACCCGCGCCCGGTGCTGATTACTTCGCCGATGGCATACAAAGCTCCGCTCTAAGCTATCCTGACAGTTGGCGAACGTAAACCCCTTCCAACCCTACCGCTACTCCGCGAAAGCCGGCGATCCCGGGAAGCTGATCACGCAACCCTACGACAAGATCAACCCTCGGATGCAGGCGCTTTACTTGGCCGCGAGCCCTTACAATCTAGTGCGCGTCATTTTAGGCGACAAGCGCGACTCCGATAGCGCCGTCGACAACGTCTACACGCGCGCCGCCCGCTACTTCGAGGACTGGATTCAGCAAGGCATCCTGGCACAGGACCCGGTCCCGGGCTTCTACGCCTATTTCCAGGATTTCGAAGTTCCCGATACCGGCGAGCGCCTGACCCGCAAGGGATTCATCGGGCTTGGCAAAGTGGAAGACTACTCAGCCGGCATTGTGTTCCGCCACGAACAGACGCTTTCCGGCCCCAAGAAAGACCGTCTTGAAGTATTGCGGCACACGCGCGCCCACTTCGGACAGATCTTCATGCTGTATCCAGACCGCGAGGGATCGGTGGATGATCAACTGGATCAAGCCACCCAGGGCCCACCGGCAATGGACGTGATCGACGAATACGGAGCTCGCCACAGACTGTGGGCTGTTACCGATCCGGCGCGTTTGGCTCGCATTCAAACATTGATGCAGCCCATGAAATTGCTGATTGCTGACGGGCACCATCGCTACGAGACGGCGCTTAATTACCGCAACGAGCACCCCGGCGATCCCGCCGCGCAGTACGTGATGATGACTTTCGTCAACATGTATTCGCCAGGATTGAAGATCCTGGCCACGCATCGAGTGCTGCGAGGTCTGGAAAATCCGGATCTGCTGAGGAAGGTTACAAGCGAGTGGACGGTGAAAACGTTTCCTTCCCTTGCCGGGCTCAAGCAAGAAATGGCTTCGCCGGCGCCGCAATCCGTTCGTTTCGGCGTGGTGACGGCGAAGTATGCTTTGCTTCTCTCGCGTCTTCGCAAGGAGGGGGAACTGGATGTCCCAGTGCTACATCGGGAGATCCTCGACAAGTGGCTCGGCATCGGCGAAGAAGCGGTGCGCGATGAAAAGTACATCCAATACGTGCGCGGCATGGATGCCGCCGCGGCCGAAGTTCGCGAACACGGAGCGCAGATGGCTTTTCTGCTCGACCCAACGCCGATCGACGACATGGGCCGCGTGGCCTTTGCCAGCGGTGTGATGCCGCAAAAATCGACGGACTTCTATCCCAAGCTCTTGACCGGCGTGACCATCTACCGCTTGTAGCGCGATAGCAAATAATTCTGTGCGGTGTTGGCGGCGTCCGAAGCGGGGGCGATTGCCACCGCTTGTAGGTAAGCGCGCTTGGCATCTTCGCGCTTCTTCTGCATGTCGTAAATCTGGCCGGTGCGCAGCCAGGCGTATAGGCCCGTGTTGAGATCCACGGCCGAAGGATTGGCGGTGACGGCCTTCAGGTCTTCGAGCGCCAGATCCAGATCGTTATACCAGAACAACAGATTCCCACGCGTGTAACGCAGTTTTTCTTCCGCCAAGCGCTCATACCCCGGCGTTTTCTCATTCTTGAGCCGGCCGACCTCGCCGATAACCGCCAGCGCTTTGTCTTTTTGGCCCAAATCTCCGTACATCTGCACCAATTCCAAACGCAGCAGGAAGTTCTGCGGAAAGCGCTGGATCAGATCGGATAGCAGCGGCACGGCCTGTTTAGCGCGGCGCTCGCGGCGGTAGACAGCGCACAGCAAAATCTCGGCGTCGACGCGGTTGCTCTTGCCCCCATACGCCACCTGCTTCAGTGTCTCGATGCCGCGCTCGCGGTCTCCGCGGAACCCCGCGAACAATCCCAGCATTCGCCAGGTGGGCGACAGACTCCCCAGCACGTAGTCGTAGACGCCCTGCGTGAGCCGCGCATCGTTGAAATTCGGATCGAGCTCGGTGACGCGAGCGTGTGCTGTGCGGGCCGCCGTGGCGTCGCGTAACGCGTCAGTGTAGGCTTTACGCACCAGAAAATGATAATTGCCGCGCAGCCCATAGCTGACGCCCTGCGCATAGAGCGCCTGGACATTATTGGGATCGGTCTTGAGTTTCGCATCCGCCAATGCCAGCGCACGATTGATGGAATTCTGGAATTCCTGGTCATCCGCTTTGCTCACGCTCAAGCCCTCGCGGCGCAGAAACGGGTTCGAGCCCGTGACCAGCTCGCTCTCGAGCGCCCCGGAGCGGAACATCTCGCGATAGAGAATCGCGTGCGCGACGTGATTGTAAGCATCAGGAGAACTCGGATTGGCGGCCGCCTCCGCTCGAAATGCAGCCAGAGCTTCCGGGAATTCGAGATTGTAAAAATGCTGGTATCCAGCGTCTGCCTGCGCCAGCACTGCCACCGGCAACAACAAGAGCCAAGTGAGCAGCCGCATCATTTGCGGCTCTCCATGGCTGCCGAAACGTTGCGTAACAGGCCTTGGTACTTCGCGCGCATTACCGGCGTCTCCTGGAAGCGCTCGCGAAATTGCTCCGCCGAAAGCGCGGCCAATTCCTCCAGAGGAGGTGCTGGCTCGTAGACGGGCATAAACGCGGGATCACGCGTTTCAGGCGCGCGTGCATTCCAAGGACACACCTCCTGGCAGATGTCGCAGCCGAAAACGCGCGATCCAAGC
>JALYJH010000300.1 GCA_030775415.1 Acidobacteriota bacterium
AATAGCCGCTTGGCCAACCGCCTGGGGCGGTCAGAACCAGCGCGATATTTTGGTGACGCTCGGTTACGACGTGGATCGCCCCTGGCGCGAACTTCCTAAAAAGGATCGCGAGTGGATACTTTTCACCGAAGAACAGCCCACCGTCCCGGTTTATGCCGGATTCACTCCCCAAGAGACGCAGCGCGCCCTCAAACGAAAAGAGGAGCCGAGTTATCAGGGAACCTTCACGGGGGTGCGCCGTTATCTGCTCCATACGCTCGCGCATACCGAAAGCGCGCTGACTCGAAAGCGGGTTCTGCAATTTCTGGTCAGTACCGAATGTTCGGTCTGCCATGGAAAGCGGTTGCGGCCGGAATCGCTGTCCGTCAAATTCGCTGGACTCGATATCGCGGAGATCTCGGCGCTGTCGCTGAGCCGTTTCAATGACCTGCTCCGCGCTGCCGCCTCACGAGCTTCGAGCAATAAAATCGTGGATCATCCCGAGCGCGTTATCGTCGCCCAACGGATTACCGACGACCTGGTCGCACGAATCGCGGTGATGCTTGACCTGGGACTGGGCTATCTATCGCTCGAACGAAGCACTCCCACGCTTTCGCCGGGCGAGTTGCAGCGGTTGCGTTTGGCTACGCAGATCCGCTCAAATTTATTCGGCGTCGTCTATGTGCTGGATGAGCCGTCCGCGGGGCTTCATCCGGCGGATACCGAAGCATTGCTGGTAGCCCTGGACCGGCTTAAAGCATCTGGAAACTCGTTATTTGTGGTCGAACATGAACTGGACGTGATCCGTCACGCGGATTGGATTGTCGATGTCGGACCCGCCGCCGGAGAGCACGGCGGGCAAATACTTTATAGCGGACCTCCCAAGGGGCTGGAATCCATTCGAGAATCCAGAACGCGGCCCTACCTGTTCGGAGAGGAAAAGCCACGCCGCCGTTCGCCGCGAGCGGCGCGCGGATGGATTCGCATGGAAGGCGTGACACGCAACAATCTCAAAAACCTGTCAGTGGCATTCCCGCTGCGAACGCTGATCGCCGTTACTGGCGTTTCGGGTTCCGGAAAGTCGAGCCTGGTGAGCCAAACTTTGGTGGATCTGGTGGGCGAACATCTTGGCCATTCTCGCCCGGCGGACGAAGTAGATGACGATCCTCTCAGCGGAGAGACCACTGCGCCCTCCGAAGGCCGGATAGTCGAGGGCTTAGATGCCATCAAACGGCTGGTTCAGGTTGACCAGAAACCCATCGGTCGAACACCGCGATCGAACCTTGCCACCTACACTGGTCTATTCGATCACGTGCGCAGAATCTTCGCCGAGACCAAAGCCGCACGGACCCGGCGCTACACGGCTGGACGGTTCTCGTTTAACGTGGTTCAGGGCCGGTGTGAAACCTGCGAGGGCGAGGGTTTCGTGTGTGTCGAGCTGTTGTTCATGCCCAGCGTATATGCGCCGTGCTCGACCTGCCACGGAGCACGCTACAACGCGAAGACCCTGGAAATACAGTATCAGGGCAAAAATATCGCGGAAGTTCTGGTGATGACGGTCGACAGGGCGAGTGAATTCTTTGTGGAACAACCGCAAGTGCGCCACGCTCTTACCGTTCTCCAGGAGGTCGGTTTGGGATACCTGCGGCTGGGACAACCTGCCACTGAATTATCGGGGGGCGAAGCGCAGCGCATCAAGCTCGCGACGGAACTGCAACGCAACCAACGTGGAAACACACTCTATGTCCTCGACGAACCGACTACGGGACTGCATCCGTCGGATGTTCAAAGACTAGTGGTTCAGCTCGATGGGCTGGTGGATCTGGGTAATACGGTGATCGTCGTCGAGCACGACCTTGACGTCGTTGCAGCAAGCGATTATGTCATCGACATGGGGCCTGGCGCGGGAGAAGAAGGAGGCGCAGTGGTTGCCCATGGTACGCCGACGGAAGTGGCGACGTCGGCGAGAAGCCGAACGGCTCGTTATCTAGAACGCCGCCTCGCAGTCACGACTCAGCGTTAAGGCGATGTATCGCAAATGGCCGCAAGCCCCTGCGGCGCCATCGAAAACACTCGCGGGCGGCCCAGATGAATCGCTTTTGCGGACCAGGTTCCGAAAAGGATCTGCGCTAGAGCTAGCAGAAGACAACCGATTAGATCTTCGGGCTGTGAAGCAGGCGAGACAAGGCGCGGGCGTTCTTTATGGCGTAACAGTCCCGATCATTGTTGAAATACGCCCAGATGGTCGTGGCCCCGCTTTCCTCGATGCGCTTGGCCCAGATACTCAATTCCTCTTTTTTATAATCATGCCGGTACCATTGCTTCGTGCCATGAAAACGGATGTAGACATCATCCGCCGTCTTAATTAGTTCGTCCGGCAGCCGGGGGCCGCTGCAGGAGCAAAAAATGGTGCCTGTCTCCCGAAAGGCGCTATAGACCGCCTCATTCCACCAGCTCTTGTGCCGGAATTCGACGACGTTGCGGCGGCTATGATCGAGCTGGCCGAGGATCATTTTCAGCCGCGCGGTCGTGTAGTGGAAACTTGGCGGAAGCTGAAACAGGAAGCAGCCCATGCGCGGCCCGAGAATGTCGGCAATCAGGCCGAAGTCCCGCACCAATTCCTTGGTGTCGGAGAAGCGCTTTACGTGGGTGATCAGCTCGCACACTTTCACGGTGTAGACGAAGCTGCGGCGTCCGGCCTGTCGCATCCAGGAATTGACGGTGGCCACTGTTGGCCAGGAATAGAAAGGGGCGTTCAGTTCCACGGTCTTGAAACGGTCCGCGTAGTGTTTAAACCACCCGTTCGTGGGTAATTCAGTCGGGTAGAAAGCGCCGCGCCAGTGCCAGTAAAACCATCCTGAGCAGCCAATAAAGACCTGCCCGTCGTGATCTTCGTATCTGCCCGGCGGACCCGCCTCCGATTTTTCCCCCTCGATACGCGCCAAGTGCATTTTGGCGGCGCGGCCGATATTGGCCTGCCGTTGTTTCTCTCGGCGCGCGGCACGCTTTAGCCGACGCTCTTCGACCGTGGGAAGCATGATTTCGTCACACCTTTATCAATCAGGCCGTCTGGATCCACCTAGAAAGTGCGTCCCGCACGGCCACCCGTTGCTCCGAAGGCGCCCATCTCCCTTCATTCGACCGGAGCTGAGGTTGCCACCATCCTCGTCGCTTCGATATGCAGCTACGATGCCAGACGAAAAGCGGCTATTCACGGCATCTCGATTGCTTGGAAAACTGGTGATGGGGTGCGCACGTACTGATTTGCAAGCAAGCCGGGGGCGACGGCTGGAACCAAAACACGGAAATCAAAGTTGGCTCGAAGAAGGCAACTCGCGCACTGCCACCGTCGTTATAGGAGTGACATGCCGCTCGAAGAATACAGCCGTAAACGAGACTTTAAAAAGACGCCCGAGCCGCCGCCCGGGCGGATCAAAACCCGCAAGGAGGGACTGTCGTACCTCATCCAGAAACACGATGCAACGCGCCTCCATTATGATTTCCGCCTGGAGCTCGATGGCGTCCTGCTGAGTTGGGCGGTCACGAAAGGCCCGAGCCTCAATCCCGTCGACAAGAGGCTGGCGGTGCGGACAGAAGATCATCCCCTCTCCTACGGCACATTCGAGGGCACGATCCCGCAAGGCGAATACGGGGGCGGTACCGTGATGATGTGGGACGAAGGTACCTGGGAGCCCAAAGGCGACCCTCGCGCCGGTCTCGAGAAAGGCCATCTGTCATTTGCTCTGCACGGAGAGCGCCTGAAAGGAGGCTGGGGCCTCATCCGCATGCGCGGTGACGGCAAACGTGAGAACTGGCTGCTGGTTAAGGAAAACGACGGCGAAGCCCGTCAGAACGGCGCAAACGAGAAGTTTCTCAATGACCTTGCTTCAAGCGTCAAGACCGGGCGTTCCATGGACGAAATCGCCGAAGGACAGGCTTCGGCGTCCAAAGCCGCAGTCAAGACCAAGCCGCGGACGGGAAGCAAGACGAAGAAGGCCCCGCAATCCGGCCAGGAGCTGCAGCGGCTCATGGACCTGTACCCGGCGGTGCAACTCGCCACCCTCGTCGATGAACCTCCCCAGGGCGAGGAGTGGCTGCATGAAATCAAGTTCGATGGCTACCGGCTGCTCGGTTTTGTTTCAGGCGGGGCGGCGGCGCTGCGCACTCGCAACGGCAAGGACTGGACGGAAAGTTTTCCGTCCCTGGCCGCGGCCCTCGAAACGCTCAAGGTCGAAGACGCGGTGCTGGACATGGAAGCCGTCATCGTCGATGAGAAAATGAAAAGCAGTTTTCAGGCCCTGCAGGCGGCGCTCGGCGACGGCGGGAAGCCGGAGAAGATTGTTGCCTACGTTTTTGACCTGCTCCATCTGGATGGCAAGGATCTGACGAGGCTGCCTCTGATAAAACGCAAGGAGGAGCTGGAGAACCTCCTCAAGAAATCAAAACAGGAGAACTGGCTGCGTTACAGCGCGCATATCACTGGCGAAGGCGAAGCAATGTTCGCCAAAGCTTGTGAAATGGGGCTTGAGGG
>JALYJH010000301.1 GCA_030775415.1 Acidobacteriota bacterium
CACGCGCCTGCCACCCGCTGGAAACACTTCGCTCGCGATCTCATGAGACTCTTGGCCAGTATACTCAACTGACCAACTCTTTCAGGCTCTCATGGAGCGGCAATGAGGAGCGGGCAGCCGCCGATCAACGAGGTGGTTTATTCGAGAGGCTGAAGCTCCCCCAGCATCGTCGGAATCAATTCCGACACTGTGGGATGAATATGCATGGCCCGCTGCATCAGCGTGTACGGCGCCTTGGCATACATCACATCCAAAATACAGTGGATCGCTTCATCCCCGCCGGTCCCTAAGATCGCCGCGCCCAGAATCTGCTGGGTCTCCGCATCTACCAGGATCTTCATGAACCCCTGGGTCTCGCCCTTCTCCACCGCGCGCCCGACCTTGGTCATGGGGCGCTTTCCGATCAGCGCCTTCCGCCCCGACTTCCGCACCTGATCCTCGGTGAGACCGCAGCGTCCCAGCGGCGGATCGATATATAACGCATATGCCGGGATGCGATCGCTCACGCGCCGAGGATGGTTCTCGAGCAGATTCGCAATCACAATTTCCGCATCGTTCCACGACGTGTGCGTGAACCCGCCCCGGCCATTGCAATCGCCTACCGCCCAGATACCCCAGACGCTTGTCCGCAGTTGATCGTCCACCGCGATATAGCCACGCTCATCCGTCGCGACCCCGGCGTTATCCAATCCCAGGTCGTCAGTATTGGGCTGGCGTCCCACGGCCAATAAAACATGCGACCCGCGGACTTCAGGAGTCCCTTCCTTACACTCCGCACGAGCCCGAATCTCGCCTGCCATTGTGGAAAATCCAATGCACTTCGCGTTGAGCCGCACGTCAATGCCTTCGCGCTCGACGATATCGAGCACCGCAGCCGAAACATCCTCATCCTCGCGCGACAGGAGCCGCAAACCCATCTCGAGGATGGTCACCTCGCTTCCGAACCTGCGGAACATTTGCCCGAACTCGAGCCCGATATAACTCCCGCCCACTACGATCAGATGCCGCGGCAGAAAATCCACGCCCATCATCGAGCTGTTTGTCAGCAAGGGAATGTCATCCACTCCGGGCATGGCGGGCACGACGGCGCGCCCACCCACATTGATGAAAATGCGCTCCGCGGTAAGCCGCTCCGCCCCCACGCTGATCTCATGCGGCGACTCGAACCTGGCATGCCCCTCAAACACCGTACAGTTCGCGAGCGTCTTCAGTGAGTTCTCCAACCCATTCCGCGATTGCAGCGAGATCGCCGCCTTCCGCGCGGAGACTTTCTGCATGTCGACACGCACGCCGCCCTCGATCTCCACGCCGAACTCCGCCCCGCGCCGCGCCATATGCGCCGCGTAAGCACTTGCGACCATGGCCTTCGTCGGAATGCAGCCGGTATTGACGCAAGTCCCACCGAAGTATTTCCGCTCGATGATGGCGACCTTCATGCCGCTCCCCGCGAGCCGTCGAGTGATGTAAGGGCCAGCCTGACCCGTGCCGATCACAATGGCGTCAAATTTGGAGCTCATGAGAATCGCGACACGATGAATACCGCGCCCCCGGCGAATACGGACATGACACCCATTGGATCATAAGGCGGAAGTCCTAAGGATCCCGCAACGCGGCGCCTTCGAGAAGGCTGGGTTAACGATAGGTCTTGCTGAACCCGTTTCTTGAATTCGTTACGGTAAACGACCCGTCCTGCTTCGCCGACACTTTGATCCAATAAGCTGTGCCGTTATGCACCGGCGCCGGCGGTGCATTCGGTCCGGGCGGGGGAGCGGCGACAGGAGCAATCGGCATCGCCGTTTGCGGCTCGTCGATGGTATTGGCGATGAACATTCCCGGCACGCTGTACTCCTGGCCGCTCAGCAACGAAAAATGCAGTTGCCACAGATCCTCGAGGCCGGGCGAGGAATGCACTGTTTTCATGACTTCCGGCTCACCGCCCTTGCGCGTCCCGTCGTTCATGATGGCCACTCGCGGATGCATGGCGTATACTGCTACTTCGGAATTTGAACTCGCTTGCCCATGATGCAATCCCAATAACACGTCCACCGTGCCGATGCGATTCACCGGACACATCAATTCATATTCCTTGTTCTTCGTCAGATCTCCCAGGTGAACGGTACGGAATTTCCCAAACGCCACATGAATCCCCACCGATTGCGGGTCTTCTGCATTGTTCTCCCCATGTTTGTAATTCGCGCAATAAGGATTGGTTTTCCCCGCGCCCTGCAACGGTGACTTAATGGTCTCTCCCGCCGACGCTACCACCCGCACATCCAGCCCCGGCATGGCAATTCTATCGCCCTGCTTCGCGACGGTGTGCTTGGCCTTCGCATAAAGCCCTGGATAAGTATTTTTCAGAAAATTGTCCGCCAGCTCACCCGGCTGCACGTTCGGGCCGTGATCGATAAACTCCTTGATGGTGGTCTTCGAGGCCAGTTCCGCCAGGCCGCCGAAGTGGTCGCCGTGCCAGTGCGTGATGATCAGATGATCGATCTGACGCACCCCCGCGTCCTTCATCGCGTCCAAAATGCGCCCGGCATCGCGCACCGACGCCACGGGACCGGCATTCCCGGTATCGATCAGCAGCGAGTCATGCGCCGGCGTGACGAACAAGGTAGCGTTACCGCCTTCGACATCGATCACATAAATATCCAGGCTTTGTGCTTGAGCCAAGGCGCCCAGCAGCAGCATCACTGGAGCGATTTCGAGGAGTTTCATAATCACAAGGATTATACGTCATCAAATACAATAGCAATGCATGTCCAAGTCAGACGTCCGCGCCCGCATCGCAGAGATCGGCATCATTCCATGCATCCGTGTCTCCACCGCGGAAGACGCGGACTATATCGCCAAAGAAATCGCCGACGCGGGCATCCCCATCGTCGAAGTCACCATGATCGTTCCCGGAGCGCTGGAACTCTTCGCCGCGCTGGTGCGCAATCATCCTCAAGTCATTGTCGGAGCCGGTGAATTGATGGATCTCACCACCGCCCGCCGCTGTCTGGACGAAGGCGCTCAGTTCCTTACGGGCCCCGGACTCGACTTGGGCAGCGCGTCCTTCCCGGCGGATACGGACGCCCTCATCATTCCCGCCGCGCTTACCCCGACTGAAGTGATGAAGGCGTGGAGTATCGGCTGTGATTTCGTGAAGATTTTCCCCTGTGCGCAAGTGGGCGGCGCACATTATATCCGGGCTTTAAAAGCGCCCTTCCCGCACATCCCCCTGATTGCATCCGGTGGAGTGAATCAGGAGACCGCAGGTGATTTCATTCGCGCTGGCGCCACCGCTGTCGGCATTGGGGAAGCCCTGATCCCTCACGAATCCATCCAGTTCCGCCAAAGCCATCGCGTCCGCGAACTAGCTCACCGCTACGCAACAATCGTGAAACGCGCCCGCTCCGAAGCGCCCCAGCGCAAGGAAGCCGCGCACTAGTTTAGTTCGCCGCGTCAAGAAAACTTTGCAAATCTGCTTCCTCTACTGACGGCTCTCCGGGAGCCACGTGGTTCAGCCGGCCTTCCTTCATCCATTGCTCCAGCCGCCCGACCAGAGAGAACAGGTGATCGAACGACTCGACCACGAACAGCAGCGGCTGGTAGTGATCAATCTCAAAGCTTTGGTTGATGGCCCACTCCAGTTGCAGCGGATAGCGCTGCACTTCAGGCGACTCAATGGCGTGCTCAATCTCCCCATATGAGCTCAGCAAGCCGCTCCCATAGACCTTTAATCCATCAGGTGAGGACATCAGGCCGAACTCGATGGTAAACCAGAAGAAGCGAGCCATCGCCTTGATAATATTTGTCACGGTATGCACCCGCTCCAGGGGGTCCGCAATACTCCGGGCGAGCGCCGCTGCCGTATGGGCGCACTCGCCGAAGCGCACGAGCGCTTGCGCGAAGTGTTTGTCGGTGTGCATGGGCACGTGGCCGGCGACGTCGTGGAAAATATCCGGTTCCGGCAGGTAATCCAGGTGATCCCCGTGCCGGATGGTGATGGTGGCCGGAAACTCGCGGTTCCGCAAGCTGTCGAAAAACAAAAACGCCGGAACGTAGCCGCTCACAGCCTTGGCCTGAAACCCGGTCAGCGGCTCCAGAAACCGGTTGACGTCGGTCAGGCACGGCACCTTGTCGTGGTCCACGTTCAATGCTTCCAGGCCGGCGCGGAAATGGCGGTTCGCGTAGCGTTCCCAGCGCGGCAGCATGCGGCGGTACAACGCGCTCCAGGCACGGTGGTTCTCCTCGGTATAAAGATCATAGGGCTGATGAATATAGAGCTGGCCTTTATGCTTGGCCTGCTCGATAAACGGCGCCTCGGCGGTGGTGAGGCCAGCCATCTCCATACCTCGATCCTCTCCATCCTTATGATACGCCCCGGCCTTTCGTCTCAGATGATTTCTTCGGTGGACGTAAGGCAAACTCCTTGTTCCGGCCTGCCGGCTGCCAATGCTAGGCTCGAACTGGAGGGTATTGCATTGCGCTGCCTGGCACTGATTCTAGTG
>JALYJH010000302.1 GCA_030775415.1 Acidobacteriota bacterium
TTGTCGTCGCCTCGGGCAAGTTATGAGATCGCGAGACAGGCCTCAAAAAAGCTGCACTAGAGAACACATGGAGAATCTACGGAGAAAAACAAGAGAGTTACGATGACTGCCAGCCTGGCACGCTGGAGTCAATCCTTCAAGCCGATTCTTTTCAATGGGTTCTGCATGTCCGCATACCCCGTTACCTCGAAAAGTGGGTTTCTGCAAGAGGCCAATATCGTGTAAGTTATTGAAAGGATGGAGCGGGAGAAGGGATTCGAACCCTCGGCGTCCAGCTTGGGAATATGAGCGTCGATTGTAAATAAAAGGCTTAGGCGTCAATGGCGCTGTTTTCTGGTCACATAAGTCTATTGTTTTCACGCTGCCCTTTCCAGCAGCCCGGTTATTGAGGTAAACGAGGTAACGGGAAACTTCCAATCTTGAACTCAAAGTCTCCGGCTTTTGTACTTTGCACTAGCCCGCGCGACCCGCTCATCCGCCCGGTGAAGCATAACGTCGTCGCGTCGTGGGGATTGGATCACCCGGCGAGATCACTTTGGCCGCGAACGTATACGAACTCCGCCTCCTCTCTGAGTAGGTTGATGATCTCGCCCACCAGGTTCCGTCGAACACCGAGTCTCGTGAGGACTCCTCTGTATTCCGAAACAATATCCTCCGTACCAAGCCAGGTGAAGGTCCCAATCTCAAGCCAGTCCGGAAGAAGTGAAGCGCTCGGATTCTCGACGGCGCGCAGGGATTTGAATCCTGCGACACCAGCGACGAGCACCGACGTGTCGATTACTCCTGCGGCGAAGGTAAACCCAGTTGTAGAGCGTACCCTTCCCGAGTGAGACTTCTTTCGCGGCAAACACCGGCATCGATGGTGTTCTTCGATATACTTTGCGAAGGCGATCAAGACCTGCGCGACACTCCATTTCACAGCCGGCGCGACCAATTGGAAAGGCTTCTTTCGACCGCGAAGGCGCCAGTCCACCTTAGACGATCCATAGAGAGACGCGACCCCATGAACTTGGCGTAAGTGATGCGGCCAACATTCCGGGAAGTAACAGAAAGAACGGGATAGTCCCTGCCAACTGGTTTCTTCCGAGCAATTCAATCGCGGCGACGAAGCCGCCGCCAAGCGCAAATGCCGCTACCGCTCGTCTCACGCAACGACGATGCTATCACGGCAACAAGTCATCTCGGACTTCTTCGGCCCCGGATTCATTCGCCCCTTCACCCATTGGCCCGGCAGTATTCGAGATCCTAGCACCGCGCCCGAACGCTGGCGATGCTTGGTCAAAAGGGCCGGAAGCGACTTGGGCCATGGCTGGGCCACGCTGTCCTTTGGATGCTGTCGAGCCAGGGGAGGGAAAGTCAATTCACCACTTGCCGCGATGTTTCCGCATCGTCTGCGCCCACTCCTCCTCCATATCGGCAAGAGTGCCTTGACTAACTTCCGCTTCGATCTCTTGGCGATTAAGTGAACGCGCAGCAGCGATCCGGTGAAACCCGTCCTGAACGGGGCTTAATGGGCCGCAAGCTCTCAGATCACCATTTGATCGACGCGCTGGCGACGTAGCAAGTGAAGTATGCGACCTGCTCTGGAATCGCGCCCATCTCGATATACGAAAACGAACGCTTTCGTTCCGACGGCAAAATTTCGTAAATCATCTTGATGCCGTCTTGATGCTCGTCCCACTTTCGCCCTTCATTTCACAGGCTATCGCCGGGTCTTTCAGATCAACGTAGGAGCCATTGCGAGATTGAAGCTGACTAGTAAGCTGTCTCGGTCATTTCGTTAGTAGGGCCATCCCCGAGCTTACGCCACGGGGCTATAGCCGCGACCCGTCAGGGCTCGGATTCACCTCGCCGGCACCGCTAACAAAATCGCCGGGACAGCTTACTAAGAGTAAGACGGTCTTCGTAGCGGCTCATCTCGAGGTTAGACATCTTCACGTCCATTTTGTGCCAAACTATATGCGAAGCCGGCGGTGACCTCGGTTTTGTGGGCGGCGACAGCTGCTAGCACTTCGGCCTTCTCGCGCTCGGGGACTTTCACGAAGTCCAGGGTCCGTCCGAGTTCGGCTGCGACCTCATCGAATTCGTCGGGAGAAATTCGTAGGTTCCGGTGGGCCTCCTCAAGGCCGAGCGGCGTCCCTTCGCGGCGTAAAAAAGATCGCCGAATCATCGTGGTCGGGCATACATCGAATGAGAGGCGGACGAATGGGAGAAATCCTGGGAACGGATCCCCGGGAAATTTTCGGCCAGCCCTCGTTCACCTACGTTTCCGGAGGACACAGACGCCGCCCAGCGCTTATTCGATGCGAAGAAACGTGGGGACAGCAAGCCGTTTCATTTTAAGTTGCGTCGAAAGGATGGCTCGGCCGTATGGGCCGATGTTCAAGGAACTCCGCTGCACAACGCCGCGGGCGTGTTCGATGGAATCGTCGGCACCTTCACCATTTCAACGGACGGCCCTAGTGTTTCGCGAGCCTTTCGGCGATCGGTCGCAACTTATGGTGCGATAGCAGACACGCCAGCAGGTGTTTCTCGTCCACTGGTTTGGCGATGTAGCAAATCTTCCGAGGGGCAAAGTGTTGATCGATCAATTGGCGCTCGCGTTCGGAACTTGTGAGCATACAGACCGGAAGCTCAGCGGAGTCCGGGATTTCGCGAAGCACCTCGAGGCCGGTCAGTTTCGGCATGTTCATGTCGAGAAAGATGACATCAGCCGGGGCAAAATTTCGGTAGGGTCCCCGTTTCAAAATGAAGTCGCGCGCCTCTTCTCCATCCGCGGCAACCGTCAGCTCATAGTCAAGGCCGGCGTTGTCCAATACCTCTCGTAAGGTCGCCACGTCCAGGGGATTGTCATCGGCGACCGCAATGTGAACCCGTTCCACGTCCATGAGACTCGGGGGGAGGCCGAATGTTTCGTCTCGAAGGCGCGCGAATGCCCCGCTAGAGGAGAACGCATACTCTACCTCTAGTGGATAATTCGGGGGAAGTACCCACCCGTTCTTTCAAGTTTGCCCCTGTTCTAAAGGGGTTGCGACCTATCTTTCGGGGTCAAGGTCCACAAGTTTCAAAGGCCCCAGCTGCAAACTGGGGCCTACGTGTAGCCTAAAAGCGCCGGTCGCCTTTTTTTCCTATGAAGTGAGAACGCGACGACGCAGAAAGAAGAAGTCCAGACTAGCATTCTCAAAACCGGGGAGCAACAGAGAAATCGTGGATTTAGAGGCAATCGTGAACTATATGGTACTAGTATCCATTCGCCAGACAAGGTTCTCCGAAAGTTCTGATGCTGGGGGGAGCCCGCACACGCACTCAGATCAACCAGCCGCGGGTTATCCAATTTGCATTGAAATTGCAATTTTGATCGATGCTTCACCGGCGGTCCGCAAGTAAGATCTAAAAGATTTTACCTCTTCGGAACCGCCCGATATACACGTATTATTCGGTTAGCTGCGGATATTGGGGGACGACTCGACGCGCCTTCGTCTTTGCCAGCTGCCCGGCCGGGGCCTTGAGCCATCCCTACTGTGATCCCACGCCGGCTCGGGTGGGTTCAGGACCGGCAATCCCATCTCCAATAGAACAAGCAGGCACGGATTGGTGGGCGCCTTGACAAACCCACTGACATACGTCGCAAATGGGCTGGTCGTTGCTCGGCCTCCGGCTGCAGATTCTGGAACATCATGCATTTTCGGGGTCGCCGTTCGAGGGCGGCTGAAGAATCAGGGGTCCATCTTTTCGCGCCCCGGAGTGCACGACTCGATTCTTCAACTTCGGGCGTGAGGCCTTAACTCGATCGATTTAAGGGAATTCCCTGTCGAGTCAAACTCAGTCACGTAGTCTCCGTTGAAACGGTTACGGGCTTGCATGAGCCGTCAGCAATGAGTTTTCTCGCGGTTCGATTCGGTGTCGGGCTGGTTTGCATCCATTCGCTTGTTCTGGCGGCTGACCCCGGAGAATTAGGGGACATGGATCGCGCTAAGTGGGCCGCGACGAGCACCGTTGGCATTCCAAGTCTTGCCGGCGGCGTGATCAGCTCAGCTTGGGGAACCGCGTTCAACAAACCCGAAGAGTACGGACTGCATTGGGACGGGTTCGGCAAGCGCTACGGGCTGCGATTAACTGGCATCGCGACCAGCAACGCGATGGAAGCAGGGCTTGGCAGGTTCTGGGGAGAGGATCCTCGTTATTCTCGCGCGGCGGGACAACCGTTGAAGAGCAGGATCGGCAACATTGTAAGAATGACGTTTCTCGCGCGCAACGCCGACGGCAGCACGAAGCCCGCTTATGCACGCTACGCGGCAATCCCTGGAAGCAACTTTCTGTCCAATACGTGGCGGCCTGACAGCGAAGCTGAAGCCACCAACGCATTAATTCGCACGTCGTTGGGATTCCTGGGAAGAATGGCCTCGAACACTTTCGCGGAATTTTGGCCTGATGTCAAATCGCGCATTTTCAAATAGGACCGAAATTTGTTATGACACGTAAAGCTAAAGT
>JALYJH010000303.1 GCA_030775415.1 Acidobacteriota bacterium
GCGCATGCTGGTCCACGGCTTCGACAAGCTGGTTGTGGACAAGAACGAGGATGTGACTCATTTGTTCAATCTCGCGGACGATCCTAATGAGGAAACCAATCTCGCCAACGTCACGGCGGAGCAACTGAAGCGCGATTCGCTGCTGGCCATCGAGCGCCAGTGGGCGAAGAAACTGGGCGACGGAATGGACGCGTCGGGGCTGAAGAAGCGCTAGGCCGCCGTCAGTTTTAGCAAGCGCATCATATTGCCACCGAGAATCATTTCCTTCTGCGCGTCGGAGATTTCGGCGCTGAGGATCGCATCGATGGTGTCGGGCCAGACGAGCGGGATGTCGGTGCCGTAGACCACTTGCGTGGGGCCCATTTCGGCGACCAGGTGACGGATGCCTTCCGCGGTGAAGACCATGGAATCGGCAAAAATCTGGTCGTGCAGATATTCGCGCGGATGTTTTTTGTTTACGCACTTTGCGTTCTGGCGAACGTCGCAGGCTACGTCGGTGCGGCCTAAGTAGGACGGCAGATAGCCGCCGGCGTGGGCGCCGCAGATTTTCAGGCCGGGGAAGCGGTCCAGCGTGCCGTCGAAGATCAGATGCGAAAGGAAAAGACTGGTCTCGAGCGGGTTGCCGATGATGTTACCGAGGTCGCCGGCGCCGGCGAAGACATCTTTTTTCGCGACGTTCTCGGCGTTGTTGGGATGCATGAAGACCATGACGCCGAGGTCCTGCACTTTCGACCAGAAGGGATCGTACTTGGGAAGCGATAGGGGCTCGTCTGCTACGTGCCCTCCTATGGCGACACCGCGCATTCCCAAATTCTTGACGGCGTGCTCGATTTGTTCCGCGGCCAGATCGGGGAATTGCAGGGCCGGAGAGGTGAAGGCGACAAAGCGGTCGGGGTGAGCGGCGCACCATTTCGACAGGCCTTCGTCCTGGACCTGGACGATTTTCGCGGCCAGGTCGCGCTCGGCTGCGTACCACCAGAAGGTGTTGATGTCGAGCGCCTGCACGTCTATGCCGCGCTTGTCTAATTCCTGAAGACGGTCCGGACCCAGGGCCCTGCCGCCGCGACCGAAGCGCTCGAGGGGCGTGCCTTTCACTACGAAGGCAATTTCGGCAATGCTGGCGTGCGCGTGGGCGTCGATTACTTTTACGCGCTTCCCGCCGACACGCACTTCGCGGCGCGCCGGTGGGGAGCTGGCTTGGGGGGCTGCGTTCAAGAGCGTGCGGCTAGCGAGAGCTGCTCCGGTGACGCTCTGAAGGAACTCGCGGCGATTGCGCATGATCTGAAACTTTACCACTATAAGCGCGCGTTGCGAAGCCGCAGGGCGTTGCCGACTACCGATACCGAACTGAAGCTCATGGCGGCGGCGGCGATCATGGGATTCAGCAGGATCCCGAAGTACGGGTAGAGAACACCGGCAGCCAGAGGGACGCCGAGGGAATTGTAGAGGAAGGCCCAGAACAAGTTCTGCTTGATGTTGCGCATGGTCGCGCGGCTGAGAGCGCGGGCACGCACGATGCCGCGCAAATCGCCTTTGACGAGGGTCACGCCGGCGCTTTGTATGGCTACGTCCGTGCCGGTGCCCATCGCGATTCCGACCTGGGCTTGCGCGAGCGCGGGCGCGTCGTTGATGCCGTCTCCCGCCATGGCTACAAAGCGGCCTTCCTGTTGCAGGCGCTGGATGTGGGCGCGCTTGTCCTGCGGCAGGACTTCAGCGATCACTTCATCGATGCCGAGCGACTTCGATACCGCTTCGGCGGTGATGCGGCTGTCGCCGGTGAGCATAATGATGCGGATTCCTTCGGCGTGGAGCTGGCGAATGGCTTGGCGGGAAGTTTCTTTGATGGGGTCGGCTACAGTGATCGATCCGGCGAGGTGGCCATTGATGGCGACAAACATCATGGCGTCCAGACCGTTTACATCGACCTTGGAAGCTTGCATCAGCTTCCGGTTTCCAAGGATCACTTGCGCGCCTTCGATCATGCCGCGGACTCCCATTCCGGGGATGGATTCGAAGTTCGCTGGGCTGGTCAGCGTGAGGCCGCGCGCTTCGGCGCCTTGCACGAGGGCGTTGGCAAGTGGATGTTCGCTGCCGCGTTCCAGACTGGCGGCCAGGCGGAGGACTTCAGGTTCGTCGTGATCGGCGGTTGGATTGACGGCCACCAACTTTGGTTTGCCTTCGGTCAGGGTGCCGGTTTTGTCGACTACCAAAGTATCGATCTGGCGCAATAGCTCGATGGCTTCGGCGTTTTTGAAAAGGATGCCGCTGCTGGCGCCTTTGCCCATGGCCACCATGATCGACATGGGTGTAGCGAGGCCGAGCGCACAGGGGCAGGCGATGATCATCACGGCTACGGCGTTGACGAGAGCATGCGCCAGGCGAGGCTGTGGTCCGGCTACAGCCCATACGACGAAGGTGATGGCGGACGCGGTGACCACGATGGGTACGAAATAGCCCGCGACTACGTCGGCGAACTTCTGGATGGGCGCCCGGCTACGCTGGGCTTCGGAGACCATGCGCACGATTTGCGCGAGAAGGGTTTCCGGGCCGACGCGGTCGGCACGCATTATTAACGAGCCGTTTCCATTGATAGTGGCGCCGGTGAGGCGCGCGCCGGCGGTTTTCTCGACAGGCATGGGCTCGCCCGAGATCATGGATTCGTCGAGCGAACTCGATCCCTCGACAACAACTCCATCGACGGGAATCTTTTCGCCGGGGCGGACGCGAAGTTTGTCGTCTACCTTCACTTGTTCGAGAGGGACATCGCTTTCGGAGCCGTCGGGGCGCAACAGGCGCGCGGTTTTTGGTGCGAGGCCGAGCAGTGCGCGTATGGCCGCACCGGTTTGGCTGCGGGCTTTTAGCTCCAGCACTTGGCCGAGCAGAACTAACGTGACGATCACGGCGGCGGCTTCGAAGTAGACGTCCGCGCGGCCCAGGAGCGCGGCGGCCAGACTGTAGGCATAAGCTACGCCGGTGCCGAGTCCGATCAGCGTGAACATATTAAGGTTGCGCGTGACGAGTGATTGCCAGGCGCGCACGAAGAACGGCCATCCGCCCCACAGGACCACGGGCGTCGACAGCGCCATTTCGAAGAACATCGCAATGTGGTTGTGATGCATCGTCATGGCCGAGACCACGACCGGGATTGTCAAAACTAAACACACCCAGAAGCGGCGGCGCATGTCGACCAGTTCGGGGTTCTCGCCTTCGTCGATTGTGGCCTCCATGGGCTCGAGCGCCATCCCGCAGATGGGACAAGTGCCGGGTTTGTCGCGGAGGATCTGCGGATCCATGGGGCAGGTGTAGCTTTTGGCGGCGGCGTGCACGGCGACCGCTGGCTGGGGCGTGAGATACCTGGCTGGGTTAGCGCGAAATTTTTCCAGGCAGCCGGTGCAGCAAAAATAATACGTCTCGCCTTGGTGCGCGTAGCTTCCCGCGGCGGAATGCGGATTCACCTGCATGCCGCAAACAGGATCTTTGAAAGTGATTACACGCGCCGAGGGTTTACCGATTTGAACCAAATTTGGAATAGCCGGGCGCATCACATACTTTTCCGGTTCCGCGCGGAACTTCGTGGCGCAGCCCTGGCCGCAAAAATAGTAAGTTTCCCCTGCGCGGGCTTCGCTGCCGGCTGCGGATCCCGGGTGCACTTCCATTCCGCAGACTGGATCTTTCATTTCGCGTCGGGGTCAGGCAGCTTCTCGCCGGGACGCAGTAACGTGGGAGGCTTACGCCCGGGTTTCACGTCCTTCTTGTCATTCTTGTCGTCGGCTTTGCGTTCGGCGGCGGTCATGGTGGCGCGGCGCTCTTCCTTCTCCTTCTTATCTTTCGCGACGACGGCGGCGGCGCGGCCGGGCAGGTCGGCTTCATTCAATTCCAGGCTGTCGCGGGTGGCTTCTATGGCGTCGGTGAGCACGAATTCGTAGCGCGCGAAATCTTTGGGTTTCGCATCGCGGATCTTTTCGAGGCGCGCCACCATGTCTTTTTCGGCGGCGGTCAGGGCGGCAACCCCGATGTCGATCTTGAGTTTGCGGCGCAGAGCGTCGTCGGCGACGGTATCCATGGCTTCGACAATGTGCCCGTAGTCTTCGAGTAGATCGTGAATGAAGGCGGCGCGGCCGGGCTGGGTGCTGGCGATCATCTGTTCGATTTCATCGATGCGCAACAGAGCCCATTTCGAATACAGCTTCAGGCGTTCGTTGGGTTCCTGCACCTCACGCAATTGATCGGTTTCATCGGGCGTGAGGAAATCGCGCTGCTGCGCCATTAAGGGAAGCGCCAGCAGCGCCAACAGCATCGGCAGGATTGTTTGTCGCATGGCTTGCATCTCCTTACTTTTTCTTTTTCGCCATAATGTCTTGCAGCAGATCGTCGTGGATAGCGGCTACACGGTCGCGCAGCTTTTCGGCGGCGGCGCGGTCCTCGACGCTCATGGATTCGGCCAGGCCTTCGATGCGGCGCAGAAGCTGGCGGGTGGCC
>JALYJH010000304.1 GCA_030775415.1 Acidobacteriota bacterium
CGTGAAGCGGCGCGAGCGGCGCTGCAGAATGTTGATGAAGAGCAGCAGAACGAAGGATGTCAGCAGCATAACCACGGCGAGGGCGGTGGCGCCGGAGTAGTCGTATTGTTCGAGCTTGGTGACGATGAGCAGCGGTACGATTTCGGTTTTCATGGGCAAATTGCCGGGGATGAAGATGACAGATCCATATTCTCCGAGGGCGCGGGCGAAGGCGAGTGCGAAGCCGGTGAGGAGCGCGGGACGGACCATGGGGAAAATGACGCGGCTGAAAATTTGCCAGCGGGTGGCGCCCAGACTCGACGCGGCTTCTTCGAGTTCAAGGTCGGCGTCTTCGAGTACGGGCTGCACGCTGCGGACGACGAAGGGGAGTCCGACGAAGGTGAGGGCAACGATCACGCCGAGCGGGGTGAAGGCGACTTTGATGCCAAGGGGGACGAGGTAACGCCCGAGCCAGCCGTTTTCCGTGTAGAGACTGGTGAGCGCGATGCCGGCTACTGCTGTCGGCAGCGCGAAGGGGAGATCCACTAGCGCGTCCGCCAGGGCTTTGCCGGGAAAGGAATAACGGACCAGCACCCAGGCGATTAAAAAACCGGCGGCGACGCTGATGAGGCCGGCGGCGAAGGATGCTCCGAAGCTTAGGCGATAGGCGGCCAGCACGTTGGGGGAGCGGATCGATTGCATGAAATGCGTCCAGCCGGAGGTAGCGGATTTCAGGAACACGGCGCTCAGGGGGGTGAGCACGATCAGGCTCAGGTAGAGCACCGTGTAACTGAACGAGGGCCAAAAACCAGGGAGAATACTCCGCCGTTTGAAGCTGCGGGGCTTCACTTCCGGCGCGGATATTTCTGCTGGCAGGGTTGACGGCACTAAAGTCCCGGGGTGTAGATTTTGTCGAAAACGCCGCCATCTTCGAAATGTTTTTTCTGCGTTTTCTGCCAGCCGCCGAAGGTGTCGTCGATGGTGAACAGTTTCAGTTTGGGGAATTGGCTGGCGTACTTTGCCAGGGCTTGCGGCGACTGCGGGCGGTAATAATTCTTGGCGCCGATTTCCTGTCCTTCTTCGCTGTAGAGGAATTTCAGGTAGGCTGTGGCGACTTCGGTGGTGCCGTGCTTGGCTGCCACCTTATCGACGATGCTCACCGGGGGCTCGGCCAGGATACTGATGGAGGGCGTGACGATTTCGAATTTATCTTTACCAAGCTGGTTGAGCGCGAGGTAGGCTTCATTTTCCCAGGAGAGCAGGACGTCGCCGATGCCGCGCTGGACGAAAGTGGTGGTGGAGCCGCGCGCGCCGGAATCAAGCACGGGAACATTCTTGTAAACGCGTTTGACGAATTCCTGCGCCTTGCTTTCATCGCCGTTGTTTTTTTTGAGCGCATAGCCCCAGGCGGCCAGATAGCTCCAGCGCGCGCCGCCGGAGGTTTTGGGATTGGGGGTGATTACGCCGATGCCGGGTTTCGCCAGATCGTCCCAGTCGCGGATGTGTTTGGGATTTCCTTTACGCACCAGGAACACGATGGTGGAGGTGTAGGGCGTGCTGTTATGGGGAAGGCGTGACTGCCAATTTTGCGGGACTAGTTTGGCTTTTTCCGCCAAGACATCGATATCGTAGGCTAACGCCAGCGTCACCACGTCGGCTTGCAAGCCGTCGATCACCGAGCGGGCTTGCTTGCCGGAGCCGCCGTGGGACTGGCTGATCTGTACGTCCACGCCGGTCTTGGATTTCCATTGTTTGGCGAAGGCGGCGTTGACGTCCTGATACAGCTCGCGGGTGGGGTCGTAGGAAACGTTCAAAAGTTTCACGGGTCCGGCTGCGAAGAGGGCCGACGCGGTGAGGACCGAAATCAAAAAAGTTTTGGATGTCATCGCGATTTACCGTTGTCCTTAAAATTGATTGCGAAGTACGGGTAGTTATAGTTGGCGCCTTTGGTGGTCTTCTCCAGGAACTCGCCGCCGAAGATATGGCCGAGGCCCACGCCGACGTTGACGTGGCGGTTCAACTCGTACCAGGTATAGACATCGAGCTCGTAGCCGATGTGGGTCCCGGACTTGCCAGTGGTGTCGCGAACAATGGCCGCGCCGGAGGTGTTGTAGAGAGCGTCGGTGGCGCTGGCAAGCCAGAAGTCGAGGTACTGGGCGGTGACGGTCCAGCGATGGCGCGGCTCAAGGGTCAGGCCGGCGCGTTGGGAGATGATGTTCTGCCAACCAAACTGATCGGCGATGCCGAAGCGGTCATGCGCGGTGGGATACATGGTGTCGAAGGTGCCATGCGTTCCGTCGTTGGGATTCTTGTCGCCGCTGGCGTAGTCGAACTGCCAGAACACTCGCGGCTTCCACCACATGGGATCGATGCGGTAGGCGGCGCCGATGTTAGCGCCCCAGGCATCGATGCTATTGGGGCCGTCATTGCCGCGTTCGCCGATCCACTCCGCCGAGTAGTCCAGACCTTTTATGGCGATGCCTTTGAAGCGCAGACCGTAGGCTTTTTCGTCCTGCCGGCCGGTTTTGATTTTGGCGGTGGTCTCGATGGCGATGCTGGGCTGAACGCGCCAGAGGACGAAGGGTTCGAGCACGGAGTTGGGAATAATGTGGTCGATGGCGCCGTATGCGCCGTAGATATCGTTGCCTTCCTGGTGATGGCTGATGCCTTCGGCGGACGGGACCACGGCCGAAGCAGCGAAGATGCCGAGGCGGAAGCGATCGTAGTGCAGATTGGTGACGACGGCGTCGTAGGAGCGTCCCTGATTGCGCCATTCCGAATCCGCAATGATGGTGTTGTTGTAGTTGATCAACTGGCGTCCCACGCGCACGCTGACCCATTGTTTTTCGGGATCTCCGAATTCGGCGTAAGCGAGTTTCAGATCCCACGCGTTGAGATTGGGTGGACCGTAGGGCGGCTTCTGCATGAACGGCCGCGCGTCTTGCACTTGTCCGACCACCTTGAACCAGGCGCTGGGGCGAAGGGTCACGGCGAGGCGCGAGCGGAGCAGGCTATAGGAATCGTTATTGTTCAGTTTGAAGCCGCTGTTGTGGTAGCCCTCGTAGCGGAAGCGCTCTTCCCATCCAAAGCGGATCCACTTGGGTAAAATGTGGTTCAACATACTGGCGGGGGCGACGTCGGGGAGATCATAAGGGGCCGTGGTGGCGGTGGTTCTGTAAGCCGGACCGTTCAAAAAACTCAAGGGGTTCGAAGCAGGGCCTGTGATATAGCCGCCGGCGTAGGAACTGGTGGCGTGCTGAATGGTGACGTCGTCTTGGGCGAAGGCAAAAAAGGCGAGGAAAAGGGCCGAGGCGGTAATCTCTATCAATTTCATATACTATACTAGTATAGTATGTTGATAGAGATAGTCAAGTAATTTTAAATTATTGATTTACTTGCCTTATCTACTTTGTTTTTAACCATTGCCAGGGTGGTTTTATCGAGGATGGCGGCCATGGCATCGCGGACCTGGCGCATGACGATGCGGGTGCCGCAGGTCTGGATATCGACGCATTCGTCGCATTTACGGAAGCGGGTTTCGCTGGCGCAGGGGAGCGGGGCGAGGGGGCCTTCGATGGCGCGGATCACGGATCCGATGGTGATTTTTTCGGGGGGCTGGGCGAGGACATAGCCTCCGCCTTTTCCTTTTTTGCTGGCGACGAATCCGGCGCTTTTGAGGGCTACCAGAATTTGCTCCAGAAACTTTTTGGGGATGGTTTCTGACTCCGCCAGCGTGGTGATTAAGACCGGGCCTTCGCCGAATTTGCGGGTCAGGGCGTAGAGGGCTCGGAGGCTATATTGGGTGCGCTTGGAAAGTTGCCGCACTCGCTACGCTTCTCCTACGGGCGGCTTACGTTTGTGCCAGTCGGTCATTTCTTGAAAGACCCGGCCAACGCCTATCAAATGATTTTCAAACCAGGGCCGGCCGATGAGCGAGATGCCTACGGGCAGGGCTCCGGCGAATCCGCAGGGGAGTGAGATGGCGGGGAGTCCGGCTAGATTGCCGGCGGGGATGATGTCGCTGAGTCCGCGGCCGCCTGCTACGGTGCGCCCTTCGCCGCGGCCCACTCCATCGGCCAGGCGCGGAGCCGGCGACAGGCGCGAGGGTGTCAGCAGCATGTCGATATCGTAATAGAGTTCGCGGAAGGCGGCGCGCACCAGAGTGCGGATGCGCATGGCTTTCAGGTAGTCAATGGCGGGGATGTCGACCGCGGCTTTGAGGGTGGCGGCTTGCGAGGGGTCGGCCATCTGCTGGAGTTTATCGCCGCGGATGAGGTCCTCGAAAATCGACGCGGCTTCGGCGCCGATGACGGTTTGGACGAGCGCGCCGTAGGGGAAGTCGGGGATTTCTACTTCCTTGAATTTCGCGCCGGAGGCTTTCATGACGGCAAGCGCGGCTTGCAGGGCGGGCTGCGCTTCGGGCGCGGCGCGTTCAAAATCAATGGGGGCGTAGCCGATGGTGAAGTCAGTGATC
>JALYJH010000305.1 GCA_030775415.1 Acidobacteriota bacterium
AATCGACCCTGTGGAAATGGAAGGCACGGCCTGCACCGGCTGCCCGCCCAAGCGGATCACCGAGCCTTTGCCGAATTGTTTTTCGATCTGGCTAAGCGTTGCTCCCAGTACGCGCGAGCGTTCTTTTTCGTCCATGTTGGCCTTATTATAACCTGCCCTAAATACAAAGAGCCGGACCTTGCGGCCCGGCCCCTCGCCAAATTCAGCGCACTTGATGTTTCAGGCTACTTTCTCCGCTCTGCTATGGGCCAGGATGTCGTTCATCTGGTCCTTCACGCGGAGTTTCAGCTTCTTGATGCGATGCTCTTCC
Organism: Acidobacteriota bacterium; assembly: GCA_030775415.1. Lineage (GTDB taxonomy): Bacteria > Acidobacteriota > Terriglobia > Bryobacterales > Bryobacteraceae > Palsa-187. Next base: position 311 of record JALYJH010000305.1, read on the forward strand.
ACCTCGTCTTCCGGGGTCACATGAGCTTTCGCTTCAATAGCATCCAACTGCCGCTCGTACTCGGCGTGCTGCGCGGCCAGCTGGCGGAATTCCTCGCTGGTCGCCATCAAATGCGCTTTCAATTCTGTGAGTGCTTGCTCCATCGAACGCCCTCCTAATCGGGTTCAAAAACCTTGGCGCACCATGACAATATCATGAATTAAACTTCATGACAATACCTGATTCCGGCGGGTCACGATAGTACCCTTCCCGCCTTCCCGCGACGCGAAAATCGGCATTTTGATAAAGCACGATGGCCCCCTTATTGGACTCCCGCACCTCCAAAAACCACTGCGTTTTTTCGTGCCTCAGCTCCGCCCGGAGCAGCGCGCGCGCCACCCCCCGGCGGCGTTGCGGCGGGTCGACGGCGAGGTTGAGAATCTCCCGTTCGTCTGCCGCCGTTTGCCGCGCCACCAGAAATCCCACTACCTGCGGATCTGCCGCCACCAGGCACTCATAAGTGAGATACGTGCTCGGATCCCACTGCGACGCTTCCCGGGACCGCGCTTGAATCTCCGCGATCGCCTGCAGATCTTCCGCGATCGCTGCCCGGATAATCATCGTGCCGTAACCTGCGTGCTCGCTCGCAGAATCGCAATCCCCGCCATCGGCATCACTGATAAGGAAACGCACACCGCCGTGAATCCAAAATGATCCACCATGGCCCCGATCAGCGGCGACAGCACCGTCTGCATCAGCCCATAAGACGCCGTCAGGATGGAAACTCCGAAAGCCGCATGTTGCGCCCCGAAAAAGTCGATGGGCATCGCGTAGAGGTTGGTCGAAATCGCCAGGCACCAAAAGAAGCTGAAGCTGATCAGGGCCGCCGCCAGCGCGGCGCTGGGCAGCAGAGGGACCACGGCGGTCAACAGGATCATCGCCGCCGCCAGCCAGCAAATTCTCAGGCGCGCGCGCACCACGTCGCTGCCGGCGCGAATTGCTCGAAAAGCCATCCCTCCCCCCGCGAAGCCGCCCAGCGTGGCGAAAAGCGGCGGAATCCACGCGAAGTTTTCATTGGCCTGGATCTCCGTCAGATGATGTTGCTCGACGAAATAAACCGTGGTCCAGTTCGTCCACAGTGTATACAGCGTCATCACCAGCGCGTTCGCCGCGGCCAGCCCCCAGATGCGCCGGTCGCGCAAAATTTTGCGTACGCCATCGGCCGTCTTCGATACTTCCGTTTTCGGCAGCGCGATTTTCTTGGCCGTTGCCCACCACAGTGGAATCCACAAGAATCCGAGAGCCCCGCACACCGCAAACACGCTGCGCCATCCATAGGCCGGAGCGATCGCAGCCACCATTAGCGGCGCCGCCATGCTGCCCACCGTGATGCCCACTTGGTTCAGCGCCGTCCCGAACGCCAGCTCTCGCGGCTCTAGGTACACTCCATTGGCTTTGCCCGCCCCGGGAATTCCAGCCGCCTCGCCCATGCCCAACACGCTGCGCGACGCCAGTAAACCAGCGAAAGAACGCGTCAGCCCCGTCGCCATCCCCGCCGCCGACCACACCGCCATCGACACCGTGATCCCCACGTTCAATCCCACGCGGTCGATAAACCAACCCGCCAGCGGAGCCATCACTGCGTACACAATCGAGAACACCGAAATCACGCCGCCATACTGTGTGTTCGAAAGATGAAATTCGCTCTTAAGAGTAGGCGCGAGCGCGGCCAGTAAAAGCCGGTCCAAATAATTCAGCGCAGTCGAGAAAATGAAAATGCTGAGGACCAACCACCGTAGCCGGCTCGCCATCAGGGGAACTTGACCGTCACGATATCGCCCATGGTCGACAGCCTCGCATCGGCCTTCCCATCATGCTGAACTTCGATCTTGCGCGCCGGCTTCTGCACGCCGCAAGCGAACTCCGCTTGAGCTGAATCGGCGGAAACCGTAAGCTGCCTGGGATTGCGGATCAGCAGCCGTATCGGAAAACCCGCCTGCTGGATGGTCAAACGCATCTGCCCTCCGTTGAGGCACTCGACACGCGTCAACGTGCCGGAAACTTTCTGCCCCGTGGGATCGCCGTACCACGGCACTGCGCCCTTCACGTTCCCGCTGTTGGCGGCCATGCGCTGGTTCGCGGCCTGCTCCACGGCACGAATTTCCGCCGCGGCATTGTCTTTCACGCGCTGCAAGTCGCGAGCCTCTTCTTCCTGTTGCCGCCGCTTTTCGGAAGCCTCAAACTCGGCGCGGTTCTCTTCAAGAGCTAGTTTCGCGCGATGAATCTGTTCCTTCTCGAGCGGATTACCGGCGGCGCGCTCAGCCGCCGTCCAGGATTTCTCCGCGTCGGCGTACAAATTCGCGGCGGCTTGCGCCGTGGCCAGCGTCTGCCAGTAGACCGCATTGCGCGAAGCGAGCGACGCCGCCATCTTCAGGCGCGCGATCTTCCGTCCAGGATCGGTTTCGAGCGCCGCGATCTTGAACTGCGGCTCCGCCCACTTCGGGTTCGCGCGAACCGCCAGCTCCAGCGCCGGCATTGTATTCTTCGCCAGCAGCCCGCGCGGACTATCGGGAGGAAAGCTTTTCCCTCCCGCCGCGAGTTCCGCTAGAAGTGCGTCAATAGCGGCGTGGTCCAGATTCTTCTCGATGAAGTCCTTGCTCGGACTCAACGCCTTTCCGCTCACCGCCGCGGCTTCAAATTTCCCCGCCTTCAGGTAAGCGTCCACCTGCGCTGCCAATTTTGCGGCATTCATGTCGAACGCATTGCGCGCGGCCTGGTCTTCTTCCCCCGCATTCTGCATGTTGTTGATGTAGATGCGCAACTTGCCGCTGTATTCCGGTTGCGTCGCGAGCATTTGCAGCTTGGCCCAGCCGCGCAGGCGGTCGCCAGAGATATCGCCCAGCGGCGCCCCGATCTTCACCCGAGTCGCGTTCACTTCAATGGTAGAAAACAGGTCGCACAGGCCGGTTTCAATATCCTCTGGCATGCGCCCGGCATTGTCCTCGAGCAGCCGCCGCGTGATCGCGCGCAGCAGATCCCGCGGCAGCGCCGTATCCGCCGTCCACACCGCGAGCGTAGCGGATCCGCCATCGGTCAACGTTTGCGGCAGCGCGTGCGCGGCATATTCTTTTTGATTCGCGAACAGCACCAGATCGATGGGCCAGACAGTCGTCAACTCGCTCTTGCCCAGCAGCCCGCCCAGAACGTAACGGATCTGCTCTAGTTGCGTCAGCCGTTCGCGAGCCTTGCTGTCCCCCGCATCGCTAAAAACGTGCAACGGTCCCGAGCGGTACTCCACCCAGTCCGCCGCAAAGGCGGGCGCGGCCAGCAACGTGAACGTGACGATATGCCGGAGCACCTGCTTATATCATCACAAATTGGGATCGGCGCACGGGCGCCGCCGCGCGGCAAAAATGGTGTTTTCGCACCGTAGTGTGACACTCTATTAGTTCACGTATGCCGGATACATCCTTTTCCAAAGATAAGATGAAGTTTGTCCTGCTCGAAGGTGTTCACGCGAGCGCTGTCAACGCCTTTCGCGCGGACGGCTATTCCAACATAGACCTGCACCAGAAAGCTTTGCCCGAGCCGCAGTTGGTCGAAGCGGCGCGCGACGCCTACATCGTGGGCATCCGCTCCGCCACGCAGTTGACTCGCGGCGTGCTCGCAGCGGCGCCCCACCTCACCGCCATCGGCTGCTTCTGCATTGGCACGAATCAAGTGGATTTGGAAACCGCGCAGTATCGCGGCATCCCCGTTTTCAACGCGCCCTTCTCGAACACCCGCAGCGTAGCCGAACTGGTGCTGGCGGAAATCGTGTTGCTGATGCGCGGCATCCCCGGACGCAACGCCGCCGCCCATCGCGGCGAATGGATTAAAACCGCCGCAGGTTCCCGCGAGGCGCGCGGTAAAACCCTGGGCATCGTCGGCTACGGCCACATCGGCACGCAAGTAGGCGTGCTGGCCGAAGCCTTGGGTATGCATGTGGTGTTTTATGACATCGAAATGAAACTCGCGCTAGGCAACGCGCGCGCCATGCCCACCCTGGTAGCGCTGCTCGAAGCCGCCGACGTAGTGACGCTCCACGTCCCCGAAACCGCGGAGACCACTCGCCTGATCGATGCCCCCGCCATCGCCCGCATGAAGCAGGGCGCGAG
>JALYJH010000306.1 GCA_030775415.1 Acidobacteriota bacterium
GATGCCCTCCCGCTGGGCGCTCTTCGGACTCCTACTAGCCGCCCTCCGCTTCAGCATCGCCAGTTATTGGATCAACGCTTATCACGGCGGATTCGTGGCGGCCGCCGGAGGCGCACTGGTATTCGGCGCCTACGCCCGTCTCCACCGCAATGCGACCTTCATCGCCGGCACAGCCCTGGGAGCCGGCCTGTCGATCCTCGCCATCACGCGCCCTTTCGAGGGCGTCGCCTTCTCCGTGCCCTTTTTAGTTGCCTTGGCCTGGCAGTACCGCGCTCACTTCCGGCCGCTCGTAAAACTCGCAGCCCCCGCGCTTGCCCTCACCGGACTCGCTCTCTGCGGTCTCGGCGTCTACCTCCAGCACGTCACCGGCAGCCCCTTCGTCACCGCGTATCACATCAGCCAAAACACTTACGGCTGGCCAGTCGCCCTGGCCTGGACCACGCCCCCTCACATTGAAAATCGCCACCTCGAAATGGCCAACTACTACGCCTACGAAGTAGGTGAACACGCCAAGGTAGCCGACCCCATTAACTTCACCGAATACTTCGTGCTGCACCTCGAAGAATACTGGCGCTTCTTCTTTGGCCCCGTCCTCACCATTCCTTTGCTGATGCTCGGTCACGTCTGGCGCCGCAAAAAAATGCTCTTTGCCGGAGCCGCCGGAGCCGTCGCCGCCATCCTCCTCGAAGGCGCCGCTTCGCCCCACTATTTAGCGCCCGCCTCCGCGGTCCTGATCGCCATCCTGGTCGAATGCTGCCGCCATGTCCAAGCCGCCCGCGTCCGTATTCTGCCCCTGCTGCCCGCCACCATGCTCCTGGTGCTAACCCTGCGCATCGCCGCCCAACAAGCCGGACTCCCCTACACCCAGAAACTAAACTTCCAAACCTGGTGCTGCCGCGTAGAAGGCAACCAGGATAAACCGCGCCTAACCGCAGAGCTCGCGAAGACCCCCGGCAGTCACCTGATCTTCGTGAAGCCCAAGACCGATCCCAACAACTTGTATCAGTGGATCTACAACAGCGCCGACCTCGCCACCTCGCGCGATGTTTGGGCCCGCGATCTAGGCGACTCCGAAAACGCCCAGCTCGCCGCCTCCATGGCCGGACGCACCGTCTGGATGGTGGACCCCAACGTCAACCCCGCCACCTTAGCGCCGTACGATCCCGCTACGCCGAAAATAGCTTTGCAATCGAGAACGCAGCCCCTGCCGCCAGCCCCCCGATAAACGTCGTGCGAAATGCACTCTTCCACGGCGAAACTCCCGTGAAGCGCCCCTTTACATACCCGAACACGGCCAGGGCCAAAATTGTCGCGGCCACCGAATAACGCAGCGCCACCAGCGCCTGCGGCATCAACAGGTAAGGAGCCAGCGGAATCATCCCCCCCGCGATATAGGAAAGCGCGATCGTACCCGCGCTACGCACCGCCCGGCCCGGCTGCGGTTTTTCCAGTCCCAGCTCAAAGCGCATCATCCACTCCACCCAGGTCTCCGGATGGCGTTCGAACGCCGCCAGCACATGCTCGCGCGACTCCCTCTCCAGCCCATATGACTCCAGAATCTCGTGGACCTCCTGGCGCTCATCATCCAACCGCTCGATGATCTCCCGCTCCTCGCGCTTATGCTCGCTCGCATAATGATCCTCATCGCTGCGCGCCGCCAGATAGCCGCCCAACCCCATCGCAATCGACCCGGCCGCAATTTCCGCCAGCCCCGCCACAATGATGATGTGCGACGCATCGACAGCGCCCGTCAGCCCCGCCGCCAGCGCGAACGGCACCGTGAGCCCGTCCGCCATGCCGATCACAATATCGCGAACTACGTCAGAAGACTGAAAATGTTTTTCAACGTGGGGTGTGAGAGGCAATCAGCTCCGCCTTTAGATATCTGCCAGTATAAGATTCCGCCACTTCCGCGATCTGCTCCGGAGTCCCCTCCGCCACAATGCGCCCGCCGCGCTCTCCGCCTTCGGGTCCCAGATCGATCACCCAATCCGCCCGCCGGATTACTTCCAGATTGTGCTCGATGATCAAAATACTCCCGCCCAGCCGCAGCAGCCGCTCAAACGCATCCAATAATTTCGCGATATCGTCGAAATGCAATCCGGTTGTTGGCTCATCGAAAATGTACAGCGTCCCTTCACTCGTCGATTGCGACAAGTGCGCCGCCAGCTTCACCCGCTGCGCCTCGCCCCCCGACAGCGTTGTAGCCGACTGCCCCAGCCGCAAATACCCCAAGCCGACATCGTCCAGCACTTGCAGCTTCTGTACCAGCCGCGGCGTAGCGGCAAAAAACGAAATCGCTTCCTTCACCGTGAGCTGCAGCACTTCATGAATGTTCAGCCCCCGGTATTTCACATCCAACACCGTCTGCCGGAAGCGCGTTCCCTTGCAGTCGTCACACACCAGCTCCACGTCCGCCAGGAACTGCATCTCCACCGTGACCGTCCCGTCCCCCTGGCACGTCTCGCAGCGCCCTCCCGGAATGTTGAACGAGAAATGTCCCGCTGTATACCCGCGCCGGTCCGCCTCCGGCGTCTTCGCGAACAAATCGCGAATCAAGTCAAACGCCTTGATGTAAGTCACCGGATTCGACCGCGGTGTCCGCCCGATGGGCGTCTGGTCCACCAGCACCACCGCCGTCAACAGCTCCGCATTCTCTACCTTCTGGCAAGTCAGCTTCTCCGGAGCCAGCCCCCATGCCTCAGCCTCATCCGCTGAAACCGGCGACTCCCGGTTTATCCGCTTCATCAAACTCTGATAAATCACCTCATGCATCAGAGTCGATTTACCCGATCCCGAGACGCCCGTCACCGCCACCATCATATTCAGCGGAATCGTGACGTCGATCCCCTTCAAGTTATGCGCCTGCGCACCCAGAAATCGCACCACGCGCTTCGGATGAATCACCCGCCGGTTCATAAAATGCGAAGTCTGCAAATCCCCGCGCAAATATTTCGACGTCAGCGAATGATTTCCCGGAGCCATCAGCTCCTTATATGACCCCTCAAAAATAACCCGCCCGCCATTCTCCCCCGCGCCCGGCCCCATATCCACGATGTGATCCGCCGCCCGCATCACCTCCGGGTCGTGCTCCACCACCACAATCGTGTTCCCCAAATCCCGCAACTCATGCAGGATCTTGATCAGCCGCCCGGTGTCCCGGCTATGTAATCCAATCGACGGTTCGTCCAGCACATAGCACGCCCCCACCAGCCGCGACCCTAAACAGGTAGCCAGTTGAATGCGCTGCGCCTCGCCGCCCGAAAGCGTCGACGACAAGCGGTCGAGCGTCAGATATTCCAGACCGACATCGTTTAAAAACTTCAAGCGCTGCCGAATCTCCACCAGAATTTTATCCGCGATCGCCGCTTCCTCGGTCGACAGCTCTGCGTTTAGAAAGAACTCCTCCGCCTCGGCGATATTGAGCTTGACCACCTCCGCCATCGTCTTGCCGCCCACGCGAATGTACAGCGCCTCCGGCCGCAGCCGCGACCCCCCGCAATCCGGACACCGCGTATACCCGCGATACCGGCTCATGAACACCCGCACATGTACTTTGTATTTCTTCGTGTCCAGCCACTTGAAAAAGCGCCGCACGTGCTCGTAAACCAGCGCCTTCTCCCCCTCCCGCAACTCGCGATAGGGAACGTTAAACCGCACCTTCCCGCGCACCGCCTTGCGGAAGTCCGGCATGTACCCCGAATATTGCGGCTTGGTCCAAGGATCCACCGCACCCTCATCGAGCGACAGCATCCGATCCGGAATCACCAGGTCCATGTCGTAGTCAATAGTGTTCCCGAACCCCTGGCAGCGCTTACAAGCCCCAAACGGACTGTTAAAACTAAACAGGCTGGGCTCCGGCTCGACGAACTCCATCCCGCACAGCTTGCACTGAAATTTCTCGTTGAAGCGCAGCGATTCCACTTCCCCCGGCTCCCCCGCCTTCAGGAAAATCACTTCCCCCGCCTCGCGATAACAGATCTCCACCGTATCCACCAGCCGCTGCCGCACCCCCGGCGAAATCGCCAGCCGGTCGACCAACGCATACACCGGCTGCGAAAAATCAACATCCAATAGCGATTCCGGCGTCGAAAATTCAAACACCTTGCCGCCCTGAAACAGCCGCGTGAACCCCTTCCTGCGTAAATCGAACAAGCGGTCGCGCAGCTTCTCCGCGTCCGTCTCCGCTGGAATCAAGAACAGCGCGTACCACCGCGAACTCTCCGGCTGCGCCAGCATTTTCGCCGCCACATGATCCACGGAATCCCGCTCCACCAGCACGCCGTCAATGGGACAATAAGTCCGCCCCGCCCGCGCCCACAACAGCCGCAGAAAATCGTACAACTCGGTTGATGTGGCTACCGTCGACCGCGGGTTCCGCGTAGTATTTTTCTGCCGGATCGCCACCGGCGGCGCGATCCCCTCAATCTCATCCACGTCCGGCT
>JALYJH010000307.1 GCA_030775415.1 Acidobacteriota bacterium
GCTGGAGTCCCACCTCAAAACTGAGTGGACCCTCGCTCGCCGTTGGCGCTTTTTCGGGCATGAGTAGCTCCCATTCTAGCGAATGCCGGCGCGCACACATTGATTGAACCGGGTGCCCCATGGTACCGTAGCAGTTCGTGGGCACGTAGCTCAGTTGGTTAGAGCGCTTCCTTCACACGGAAGAGGCCCGGGGTTCGAGTCCCTGCGTGCCCACCACCGCCCGTCTCAATTCTTCCGCACGACCCGCCGCCGCTCCAGAAAATCGCTGAGCCGGATCTCGGCAGCCCTTACTCTTTCGCGAGCAAGTGCCAGCCCCTGTGAAGCGCTTGCGATTTGCCCCGACCCATCGGGATGCGGTAACCCGCTCGGAAATTGATCCAACACTGCACGAAAGATATCAAAAGCTGCATTCTTCTGGGCCGTAGCATCCAGCACTTCCTGAATCAGGACCCCGAGAACTTCTTTCTCGCTCGCCGGTGGCTTCGTTTTTGATTCCATGAACGCCTCCCCCAACGCTTACACGGCACTTTTTGCATTTCAGCTACCACTCCGCGGGGTCTTTTCTCCCAAAGCCTTCGCGCCGCGAAGCGCTTTCTGCGAGCACAATTTGCTCTATCGAAAGATAGCGATATGCCATAATTCACGCGCAATATACTGCAGCCAGGGCGGGTTTTACCGACTAGTTTTCCCGCTACTTGGAGAGTTCCCTGGGTGCTCCCCATCTCCTATCGAGCGCGGCTTTCTGCCGGAGGATTGACGTTGCCAGAGGCTTGCGGATACCTACGGGTATCCGCATTTTTTGCCCCACACATTCCGTGAGCAAGCCCATTGCGTGCCCGCGCGCCATCGGCGGAACGTTACCGGTTCCGCTTCAGATCGCCGGGCACTGTCCCGCTGTTCAGGAATTCGTTCAGCCGGTTGTGAGCCGTCATCATCTCTGTCCGAGCGGCGGCTAGTCGTCGGGAGGCGTTATCGATAAGCTGCGTTCCGTCCGGGGGATTCGTAAATTTGCTCGCGTTAATTGCCAGCGCGAAATTCTCGTTCGCCAATTCCGCAAGCTTGATGGCTTCATGTAGGTCGCGGAATAACCTGGACCTCACCGCGCGCTTCTCCGCCGAGAGATCCGCGCACTGGACACAAATGGGGCTGTTGCTTTCGCGCAACTCAGTTTCGGTTCCGCAGTAGGAACACGCGGCCATGTTGTTAACCTATTACCCCGCGGTTCACGAGTCAACTCCCCTTCGGCCCGCGGGAATGCCTGTGAGAAAACCCCGTTCGCTCAAGTTTCGGGGAAACACTGTCTGAACTGGCAGGTCTAACCTGCAGAATTCGCAATTCCCTTGAAGGACGATAACCACCCTTATGGAACAAGAAACCCTGAACGAACTGCTTGTAGAATGTCTCCGCGATATCTACGACGCCGAGAAGCAAATTGTAAAAGCCCTGCCTAAGATGATCAAGTCCGCCGAGAGCCCCGATCTTAAAGAAGGCCTCACCAACCATCTGGAAGAGACCAAAGAGCAGGTTTCCAGAATAGAAGAAGCCTTCCAGGCGCTCGGTGAAAACGCCAAGAGCAAACCTTGTAAAGGCATGCGAGGCTTGCTCGAAGAAGGCAGTGAGGTATTGAGCGAGGAGGAACCGGGCGTCATGCTGGACCTCGCCATTATCGCCGCCGCGCAGAAGGTCGAGCACTATGAAATTTCTGCATACGGCACCGCCCGCACCATCGCCGAGAAGCTCGGCAACCAGAAGGTTAGTAAACTTCTACGTAAAACCGAAGACGAGGAGAAGGCCGCCGATTCGAAGCTCAACGAAGTCGCATTTGAGCTTTACGACTCCCAGGAGGCAATGGGCGAAGAAGAAGACGAAGAAGTCGAAAGCGTCACTAGCGGAGCCAGAAACGGGGGCGCGAAGTCAAGCCGAAGATAACGACATTCCGCCCTCACGGGTGAATACCCACTGCAATCAAGTGGCCGGTTTATTAACCTTCACTGTAATTAAATACTGCCGTTTGGCTAGGATTAATTGTAGCCGGAGGATATTTTTAAGTTATTTACGACAAATACATTGACTAGCAGCCCATTTTCAAGATAGTGTAAAACATCGGCAGGTGAGTCAAAGGCGCCAGGGCAGTTCGGAGGAATGCCACTGGCGCCTTTGACATTCAGCCTTCTCCCTCACATCGGAAGCGCCAGCTTCACCCTACAAATGGCGGATCGGCTCTTTCAAATTCGCGGTGGACGCCTTGCTCGTTTCCCTCTCCAGAGATCTGCTGATTAAATCCTTAGATCCGAGACCCACGGCGAGCGCCAACGCCAGGACAATCCCGCCAAACAGAATGCCGAATGCCAGCCGGATGATGCCGCCCCCGATTCCAAGACGCTCAATCGCAATGGTCACGGCCAGCACCGTCACCAGCCATTTCACGCCAACGCTCAGCAGCCGCGCATATTGCAAGTTCATGTTGACGGCCCCGATGAGCACGCTCCGCGCGAGAAATCGGGCGATGATGCAGCCCGCCACGAAAACCACAATCGCCGTCACCACGTCCGGCAGATAGGTGAAGAGGCGCAGCACGAATTGGGAAGGCAGCGCCCCGTCAAAAGCCGATATGCCGATCAAGAACCCCATCAGGATAACCACCCAGGCGACCGCGCGAGTCACCAGCAGCGTCGGACTGGAAGAAGGCGACCATTCCGCCACTGCCGGCAGCCCCCATTGAGCCACTCTGCGGTCGAAATCGAACCCGGCAAGCGAGCGCCGCAGGATCGCAGCTAAAGCCCAGGCGATCAATCCGGCCACCAGGAGCGCAGTCACCAGCGCCACCACCCCGGGCAGCAGACTGGCCAATTGACTTAGCATCTTTGTCATCGAAAGCCTGAGTGCTCGTCCCACTTCATCCCACATATTCCCTCCTCACCGCTCACGGGTTAAACCGATCGGGCCATCGCCAACGCGAAACCAAATAAGATTTGTTGTCCTCATATGCCTTGGAAAGGCGTTCTAAACGGGACTCCACCTGAGCAAATCCCGCTGTTTCCATTTCTAGCGCGTAGGAAGCGATCCACCCCAAATAAAGCGGCGTGATCGATCGCAGAAGATGATCCCGGCTGATGGTTCGCAGCCTGTGTGCCAGCGCAAAATCGTAGACGATTCGAACCCATAGCTGATCCTGGATCCTGAACCGGTCGTCCGCCACCCGCGACAGCCTTTTCAACTCCAGCAAAGTTGTGGGCGGCAGAATCAGGCCCCACACATCCTGCAAATTTTGCGTTCCTAGCTGGAACGATTCAATCATGCCGCGTACGTCCACGGTTCCGCCTTCCTCCCGCGAAACTTCGGGTGCCCCGAATCTGGGCAGTGCCTTGGAGCCTCGGATGCTCTGCCAGTACGCGGCCCCGACCTCCATCTCCACAAATATTGCTCCCAGAACTTCCGCCAGAAGCTCGCTTAGTTTTCCCCAGTCAGTAGGGTGCTGCGTGCGGTCGCCTAAATGCGTTTCGCATACCTGAAAGCCTCCCGCCGCCGCCGTCGCAGCAATTGCCGCCAGAACGTTGTGCTCGGAGCCCGCTCGCCGCGCCGATTCCCGCGCCCGAATCCGCTCTAGCAGTTTCCCCGATACGCCGAAATCAGGACCCATGGGATTCTCCAATTGTTCTCCGTAGAGCGCCCGGTGCAGAGGAGCCACGACGTTCCGATTGAGGAGACCTTCCATCTTCTGCCTGCTATAGCACGGCGCAACGCAGTCGAATCCCAGATCTAACACCGGCTGGACCAGCCGGGAAATCCATTCGCGGCTCACCTGGCGCTCCCCGGAGGCAATGAAGGCGCAGGCACGCACTCCCAGCTTGCTGCCGATCGCGAAGACCCGCCGGTAGGCCCTGGAAATACTTTGTAGCGGTGTTTCGGCCGGCCCGGGAAGCGGCAGGCTGCAAACAGCGGCAATCGGGGAGCGATCATCCCCATTTGCCCCGCTATGGATCCCGTTATTGCAGACCACGACGGCCCGCATGGGCGCCGCTAATTCGCCCAGCGCGTCGCGCGTGATGGCGGCAGCGTCGCTGCCATCTTCCAATTGGCCCATGCCGAAAAAGCCGACTACCAGCTCGACGCCCCCGGCTCGTTCAATCTGCTCTAGCTCCGGCTGCGGGATGGCATCCAGTTCCACTCACGTCCTCCGGCTTCCAGCGGAAGCGACAACAAGCCCAACAAAGGAACCCGCACCCAAGTGGGGCGATTCTTCAGTTCACAGGAGAGTTCGTATAGCGCCTTGTCCAGCAAAAACACCGCGAGCAGTTTTCGGAAGCCCTCTTCCGACGAGGGAAGAAACCGCGCCTCTTGAGCGGCGTTGCGATACGCGCGCAGAAATTCCGCCCCCATGGACCGCTCCCAAAGCCGTGCCCAGGGCGCCAGGCTCTCCCAATCCTCCGGACGCCGCGCCG
>JALYJH010000308.1 GCA_030775415.1 Acidobacteriota bacterium
TGCGATTTACGCCAAATCGCGAAAGGAAAATCTTTCGGTGGCCGATCAGAATGTGCTCGCAAAACTCGCGGCACAGATCAAGAAGGCTGCGAAGGGAGGTCGATAATCGTGCGCGCGCAGAAATTGAAAACCGGACGCCGCCAGCGAACCCAGTTCGGCCTGGCACTGGAACAGAGCGCCAAAGAGATTCTGGCCCACGTAAAGGGAGAGGTGAAGCTTCCCACGCGCCGCATCGTCCTGCCGGACGAAGTCGACGTAAAGCGTATCCGCGCCCGCGCGCGAATGTCGCAAGCCGAGTTTGCCCGCGCGTTCTGCATCAATCCGCGCACTCTCCAGGAATGGGAGCAAGGCCGCCGAAAACCCGACGCCACCACCCGCGCCTACCTCGCCGTCATCAGCAAGAACCGCGCGGCAGTGTTGGACGCATTGGCGCCCTGACCCCCTCGGGAAGTGGCTGCACAAACCTACCCAGCCGCGCGACAATAACCCGCGACTGGTTATATTTCGCCTCCAGCCAGAGCCCGTCACCCCCATTTGGCCTCCGTGATACAGTGAGGGTTTCGCCTTCAGGCGTCCTTCTGTGCAGATCTTTCTTCAAGGCAAGCTTCTCGGAATCGAAGATTTCCTCCTCGCCCCCGCCGGAGGCGAGCGCGACCACGCCTTCACCGGCCGCTCCCATTGGGTCAGCCTGCTAGGCGAAATTCTTCCCCGCGCCCTGCTCGCCGAATTAGGACTCGCTAAAATCCTCCTCGGCTCCAGCGGCGGCGGCCAATTTCTCTTGCTGCTTCCCGAAGAATCCCGCGCCGCGGCCGATACTTTTCTGGACGCCGCCGCCAAAGAGATCGCGTCCCTCAGCGACGGCGTCGTGAAATTAATCTGGAGCGTCACTGAAAACCTCGGCGACTGGAGCGACGTTCGCCGCCGCCTCAGCGAACAAATGACCCGCCTGCGCGGAACCCCTTGGTCTGAGGCGTCCTCCTCGCCTTCCAGCGAGCAAGCCGCCGGCGCCTACTTCGAAGGTCAGCTCGGCTGGAAACTCCGCGATGCCGAAAGCGTGGGCTGGTCCCCGGAAACTCCCGGCCGCGTTCTGGTCGGTGAAGGCAAACACGTCTGGACCCTCACCGGATCTCCTGACTCGCTGCCCTTCGCCCGCCACGCCGCCCCCAACGATGCCGGCACTGAGCCCGCCTCCACCGCGACCCTAGCGTCCCGCGCGGCAGGCCTCGGAACTTGGGGAGTCCTCCGCGGTGACGTTGATAATTTCGACATCCGCATCCGCCGCGCGCAGACCATCGAAGAGCACATCCAGCTCTCCGTGATGTACAAACAGTTCTTCGCCGGCGAACTCGAAGTGCTCTGCTCCATGCCCGAATTTTGGCGAAAAGTCACGGTCATCTATTCGGGGGGCGACGACTTCGCCGTCTACGGCGCCTGGGACGCCCTCATCGGATTAGCCGGCGAAATGGAACGTCTCTTCCGCCGCTTCACCGAAACCAACTTGACGGACTTTGCCGGGCCCGAAGGCAAAACCATTACCATGGCGCTGGCCCTCGCCCCAGCTGAAGAAGCCTCGCTCGGGTCGGTCTTTGAAGAAGCAGGACGCCGTCTTGAAGCCGCCAAATCGTCCGACAAAGATTGCATCTATCTCCTCGGCCGCACTCTAGAGTGGAAACAGTTCAGCGATGCCGCCGGTCTCAAGGATCTACTCCTGCGCATGGTCACCGACTTCGGAGTCTCTACCCAATATTTGAAGGACCTCTGCGGAATCTACCGCGAGACCCAGTCCAAAATGTCCAAGCGCCAGGCCCGCAAAATGGGTGGCGAACGGCCATGGCGTTATCATCGGCGCATCCGCCGCATCTTAAGCGCTGCGCGCCCCGCGATGGGCCCCGCGCGCGGAGATTACCAGAAAGCCCGCACCGCCCTGATCGCCGACTTGATCGGACGCAGCGCCGTCACCGTCAAGTTGCGCCCCGCCGGGCGAGTAGCGTTAGAATGGGCCAGATTGTCGGCCGAATCGTAGAAGGAAAATAGAATGCCTGATGATGTCCAACCTGAAGTGACGACGACGCCTGCCACGGAAGCAGAAGCCACCCCCGCGCCCGAAGCAGCCCCAGCGCCGGAAGTAACCGCGCCAGCGCAAGCCGCCGAGCCCGCCGCCTCCGAAGCCCCGAAGCCAAAGCCCGAAGCCCGTCCCCAGGGCCCCCGCCCGCAAGGACAGCAGAAGCGTGAAGACCGCCCCCCTCGCCCCGATAATCGTTCCGAGAATCGCCTCGACAATCGCGGAGGCGGTGGCCAGCATCGCGAAGGCCGCGGCGATCGTCCTCCAGGTGACCGTCAACCGCAAGGCGACCGCCGCCCCGGTGGTGACCGCCGTGAAGGAGGACGCCCCGGTGGCGGCCGCCCCTTCGAAATGGCCCCCGAGATTGAACTCGAGAAGCTGATCTCCGACAGCCTTTATCTCGACAACCAGGCCCACGCCGTCGTGGCGCGCATGCGCGACATGGATTCCGGCACCAAGAGCCAGCTCCGCCGCCTATACAACGCCGTCCGCCGCGCCGTCCGCGCCCCCGAAGCCGAACGCCAGCACCACTTCGTAATGTTGCGCGCGCGCCTCGCGTACACCATCGCGCGCCACTCTTTACGGAGTCTCGACGCCCTGGAGCGCCTGCTGCTCCAGGTAACCCGCCGCAATGACGCCCGCGGCTATGAGCGTTTTAAAGATTTGTTCGAAGCCATTGTCGCTTACAACGAGTAGAAGAGGAATATGAGCTCACACACCGCTCAAACCCAGTTACAACTGGTAGGTAAACTGATTCTGTCCGGCGACCTGCACTGCGAAACCGGTCTCCACATCGGTGCTGGCAAAGGCTCGCTCGAAATTGGGGGAGCCGACAACCCTGTCGTCAAGGATGCGTTCGGCTTGCCCTACATCCCCGGCAGCTCCCTGCGCGGCCGCATCCGTTCGCTGCTCGAAAACGCGCTGGGCCTGACCACTCCCGCCGAGCTGGTTTACTTGTCCAAGCGCAAAGGCCAGGAAGTCCGCATCCATCAAAGCGACCGCCCCGATGACGAAATCTGTCTGCTCTTCGGACGCAATCCCGGCCGCATGGACCGTGTCTCCGGCGAGCCCCTCGACACCCGCGCCGCCACCCCCGCGCGCCTCGCCATTTACGATGCGCCTCTGGTCTCCGAAAGCATCACCGCCCAGATGCGCGAAAACCTCGACGACGAAATCACCGAAGTGAAAAGCGAGAACGCCATCGACCGCATCACCTCGCAAGCCAACCCCCGCACCCTCGAACGTGTCCCCGCCGGTGCCCGCTTTCAGGTGCGCATGGTCCTCGATGTCCTCTGCGAAGAAGACAAAGCGTTAGCCGCGCGCCTGATCGAAGGACTGCGCCTGCTCGAAGACGACGCTCTCGGCGGCGGCGGCTCCCGCGGCAGCGGCCGCATCCGCTTTGCCAATCTGAAACTGACCTGGCGCAACCGGGCCTTCTATTCCTCCGGTAGCGCCGAAACCGAATTAGCGTCCGCGGCAGACTTAACGGCCGTCCAAGCCTTGGCTAACGACGCCGCCTTCGGCGAAAAACTGGCGAGTTAAAACATGCCCTCTGTTTTGGTCCGCCTGCGGCCCACCGGCCCCTGGCGCATCGGCCCCGATTCCGGAGACCGCGATCGCGTCGAGCGCGTCTATCATAGCGACGCCCTCTACTCCGCCGTCTGCGGAGCCATGTCCCGCCTGGGCGTTTTAGGAGACTGGCTGGACGCCACCGCTCGCGCCGCCCAGCCCGCGGTCCGCTTCAGCTCCTGCTTCCCCTTTCACAACGAGACGCTCTACGTACTCCCACCTCAGCACATCTGGCCTCCCCCTGCCTCCTCGAAAGTCCGCTGGAAAGGTGCCCGCTTCGTCCCGCTCTCCGTGGTAGGAACGCTTCTCTCCGGCAAACCTCTCAACGAAGACTCTTGGACCGTCGACGGCGAAAGCGAATGCCTCATGCCCTCCTCCGCCCCCGTCGGCTCAACCTTATTCCGCGCGACCGTCCGCTCCAGCGCCGCCATCGACCGCGCCGGCGATAGCTCGACGCCCCACTCCGTAGCGTGCCTGGAATTTACCCCCGGCAGCGGCCTCTGGTTCTTAGCCGAATTTTCGGACGATCAATGGATCGATCGCGTCAAAGCCGCCATCCGCCTGCTAGCGGACTCCGGCTTCGGCGGCGAGCGCTCGCGCGGCTGGGGCCGCTCTGAACCCCCCGGCTTCGACGCCAACCCCACACTCCTCGCGGCCTCCGCCTCCGAAGCCGAAACCGGCCACTGGATGCTAGCGTTATTCCATCCCGGATCTAGCGAAACCATCGACTGGCAGCGCGGCAATTACTCCTTAACCACCCGCGGAGGTCGCGTGGAAAGCGACTCCGGCTGGGGCGACATGAAAA
>JALYJH010000309.1 GCA_030775415.1 Acidobacteriota bacterium
CCGTCATGATCATCCCGTTTATCATCTCTATCTCCCGTGAAGTGATCCTGTCGGTCCCCGGAGACCAGCGCGAAGCCGCCCTCGCCCTAGGCGCCACGCGTTGGGAGACCACCTGGGATGTCGTCGTCCCCTACGCTAAAAAGGGCATCATGGGTTCCATCTTTCTGGCACTGGCCCGCGCTCTCGGCGAGACCATGGCCGTCACCATGGTCGTCGGCAACGATCCCAAAATCAAAGCCTCGCTCTTCGCCCCCGGCTATTCCATCGCCGCCGTGATCGCCAACGAATTCACGGAAGCCACCGGCAAGCTTTACACCAGCGCCCTCATAGAGCTGGGCCTGGTCCTGTTTGCGTTAACCATCGTCATAAATGGCGTCGCCCGCCTCCTCGTGATGGGAGCTGACAAGTACAAGACCTGATATGCGCGACCTGCACACAATCCGCCGCAAAACTGTCAACTTCGTGATGCTGGCCCTTACTGGTCTCTGCACCTTGTTTGCCGCTGGGACCCTGATCTTCATCCTGGGTTACCTGTTCATTCACGGCGGTAGCAGCCTGACATTAGACTTCTTCACAAAACTCCCCACCCCCGTCGGCGAAGCCGGAGGCGGCATGGCCAATGCCATCGTCGGCAGCGCCAAGTTGCTGGCCATCGCCATGGTAGTGGGCGTCCCCCTGGGGTTTCTCGGCGGCGTGTATCTAGCGGAATTCGGCGGCAGCACTTTCTCCTTCGTGATCCGCTATGTCACTGATCTGCTCAACGGCGTACCGTCGATTGTCATCGGAATTTTCGCCTACACCTTAATCGTCCTGCCGCAAAAGCATTTCTCGACCCTCGCCGGGGGCTTGGCCCTGGGCGTGATGATGATTCCCATCGCCGTGCGCAGCTCCGAAGAATTTCTCCGCGCCATTCCCAATTCCCTCCGCGAAGGCGCCGTGGCGCTGGGTGCATCCAAGGCCAAGGCTATCCTGACGGTCGTGATTCCCGCCGCGAAAAATGGGATCATGACAGGGATAATGCTGAATCTGGCGCGGGTCGCGGGCGAAACCGCTCCGCTCCTGTTTACCAGCTTCGGCAACCGTTTCTGGAGCCCTGGATGGGAACAACCCACGTCCGCCTTGCCCGTAATGATCTTTACTTACGCCATCTCGCCCTACGAAGATTGGCACCGGCAAGCTTGGTCAGCAGGCTTCGTGCTGCTGACTCTGGTGCTGGCCGTAAATATATTTGCGCGCGGCGTCCTCGCCAAGAAAAAGCACGTCGCCAGGTGACTCCATGCAAGCTTCTACTAGACAACCCTATCCTGAGATGAATACCTCAACCGCGGGACCCAACGTGCCGCCGATGGATGCCTCTAAGCCGCTCCCCGATACGGCCCACAAGCTGAGCGTTACCGATCTAAACTTCTACTACGGCGCCTTTCAAGCCCTGAAGAATATCTCGATGGAGATCTTCGCCAAACAAGTCACCGCCTTCATCGGACCCTCAGGCTGCGGCAAGTCCACTTTTCTGCGCACCCTGAACCGCATGAACGAAACGGTTCGCAACACTCGCGTCGAAGGCCAAATCCTGCTCGATGGAGTCAATATCCTAGAGCAAGAAGTAGCCTATGTCCGTCGCCGCGTGGGCATGGTGTTCCAACGCTCGAACCCCTTCCCCAAATCAATTTTCGACAACGTCGCTTACGGCCCCCGCATTAACGGCATGGTAGCCAACCGCGCGGCTTTGCACGAAAAAGTGGAACAGAGCCTGCGCCGCGCCGCCTTGTGGGATGAGGTCAAGGACAAGCTACACCAATCCGCCTACGGCCTCTCCGGCGGCCAGCAGCAGCGCTTGTGCATCGCCCGGGCCCTTGCGGTTGATCCGGAAGTGCTCTTGCTCGACGAACCCTGCTCCGCCCTCGATCCTATCGCCACCGCGAAAATCGAAGATCTCATCTTCCAGCTCAAGACCAGCTGCACCATCGTCATCGTCACCCACAACATGCAGCAAGCCGCCCGCGTCGCCGATCACACGGGCTTCTTCCTGCTAGGCCGCCTCATCGAATTCGACAATACCGCCGTCATCTTTAAGAATCCGGCGAAGCAAGAGACGGAAGATTACGTTACCGGCCGTTTCGGTTGATTTTTTGCTTGCCATGCGCCACTTTATAGAAGAACTCGAACAACTCAAAACCAAGCTGCTCGAAATGAGCGCCATCGTCGAATCTTCGATTCAGCGCAGCATCAGCGCGGTCACGCAAAAGGACCGCAACGCCGCCGAAGAAGTTTTCCGCACTGAAGCCCGCATCAACGCCATCGAAATTGAAATCGATGAATTCGCCATCAACCTGCTGGCCCTCCAGCAGCCCATGGCCGCCGACCTCCGCTTGATCGTAGCCGCCCTAAAAATTAATACCGATCTCGAACGCATGGGCGATCTCGCGGTCAGCATCGCCGAACGCGCCCTGTCGCTGATGGAAGGCCCCATCATCACTCCAATGATCGATATCCCCCACATCTCCGGCCTGGTGCAATCCATGGTGCGCAAAGCGCTCGACGCCTTCGTTCACCGTGACGCCGACCTGGCCCGCAGCGTCCTCGCCTCCGACGACGCCGTCGACAGCCTCCGCACCGCCTGCTACCACGAACTCACCAGTTTCATGGAGAAGGATCCCCATAACATCCAGCAAGCCCTGAACCTCATGGTTGTGATCCGTAACCTAGAGCGCATTGCCGACCACTCCACCAACATCGCCGAAGACGTCCTCTTCCTGGTAAAAGGCATCGACGTCCGCCACCACGCCGAAACCCGCCCCTCCGCCGTCGGCTAGGCGCCAAAGGGCGCGGCACAGAGAAAGCCGCTGCACGCAGGCCGCGTCCCCCAAAGCGCCCTGCAAGCGTTTTGCCTTACGATGAATTTTGTGACCTCGGCCCCCAAAGGATTCACCGTTTGGCTGACCGGCATGTCCGGGGCTGGTAAGAGCACGCTCGCTCGTCTTCTCGAGCAAAAACTGCGCGCTCTCAACAGCCGTGTGGAAGTGCTGGATGGTGACGTCGTGCGGACGCATCTTTCCAAAGGCTTGGGCTTCACTCGCGAAGACCGGGACGAGAACATCCGCCGCGTAGCCTTCGTCTGCGAGTTGCTTTCGCGGCACGGCGTAATCGTGATCGCTGCCGTGATCTCGCCCTATCGCCAGGCCCGCGGCGAGGCGCGGGCGCGGATTCCGGATTTCATCGAAGTGTATGTGGACTGCGCTTTGGAAGTACTGATCGAGCGCGACACCAAAGGTCTTTACCGGAAAGCATTGGCGGGTGAAATGCAACACTTCACGGGGATTTCAGATCCCTACGAAGCGCCTGATAGCGCCGAAGTGAATGTTCGCTCGGACCGGGAAACGGCAGAGGAAAGCTTGCAGAAAATCTGGGACGCGCTGACGGAGCGGGAGTTGATTTTCAGCGGGGGTTGATTTTGAATGATCGATCTTCATTCGCACACGAATCAATCCGATGGTACTTTTTCGCCGGTCGAGTTGCTCGCCGAAGCGCGGCGAGTGGGCGTGCGCATCCTGGCGATTACGGATCACGATACGTTCGCCGGTTACGATCTCGCCAAGGCCGCTGCACGCGAGGCGGGCGTGGAATTGCTCTGCGGGATCGAAGTGTCGACGAAGTTGCACGGGCAGACCGCCCACTTGTTGGGATATTTTTTGGGAGAGGGAGATCTAACCCCTTTGCGCGGGTGGCTTGCGGAAATGCAAGCCTCCCGCCGCGAGCGCAATTTGCGGCTGGTGGCACGGCTCCGTGAGTTAGGAATCGACATCACCCTCGCGGAGGCGCGGGCGCGGGGCTGCGGAGAAACGGGGCGGCCACATTTCGCGCAGGTCTTGGTCGAAAAAGGTTACGTCAAGACAGTGCAGCAGGCCTTCGATGAATTTCTCGGGGAAGCGGGGAAGGCCTATGTGGACCGGCGCGAGCCGCAGTTCGCGGCAGGGGTCGAGAAGATTCGCAGCGCGGGAGGGATTGCCTCGCTGGCCCATCCGGTGCGCCTGCGAGGTGATGTCGCGGCGCTTCTTCCGGAGATGCGCGACGCCGGACTGAATGCCATCGAGGCGTATCACAGCGATCACACACCGGAGGATACGGAAAAGTTTCTCGCTCTCGCAAAGCAATACGGAATGCTGGTGACCGGCGGCTCAGACTTCCACGGTTCCGTGAAGCCGGGGCTCGAATTGGGGGTGGGGCGCGGCGGCAATCTGCGAATTCCCCACGACCTCGTGGAGCGCCTGCGATGATGCCCCTCAATGCACGGGACGCCAGCCGAAGATCCACTTTAGTTGCGCTGCTGGTGGCCGGCGCCTTCTTCATGGAGAATCTGGACGGCACCGTGATCGCGACCGCGCTGCCGCAGATGGCGCAGTCCTTCGGCGCCCATCCCGTGGATCTCAACT
>JALYJH010000310.1 GCA_030775415.1 Acidobacteriota bacterium
TCCCCAAATTCGACGAGTTGGGCCCGGTGCCGTTCATCGTCACGTTTTGTGCGCTTTGTCCCAGGTTCAGGGTCACTAAGGAAGCCTGCGCTAGGAAGGGGGTCAACAACAAGCCTCCAAAAAGGGGAAACATCGACCTTCTCGTTGCAACGTTCATGGATTGGTTTCTCCTCCGAGATGTGAAAGGCGTAGAACTACTAATGGACCAATATTAGCTCAGTTGGGGCCGCGGGGCGAAGAATCGCCCCGCGGAGGCTTGCACTTCTCTAATGACGGTCGTAATAGTCGTGATAATGATAGCCATCCCGATCGATTCCACGATCGGCGACGCCCATCGTTAGTGGTTGTCCTAAGCGGAACGTAACCACGGAATCACGAGGGATTCGAACCGTGCGCCCACGCGCCTCGCCGCCGTTGATCGCGCCCAGTATGGTACCCACGATGCTGTCGTCGCGTCGCGATTCTACTCGGTTCGGGTCGGTCTGGATGGCGTAGCGCTGGCCGTTCACCGTTACCGATTCCAAATCCAGCACCAGGTCATTGTCCCGCGCGACCCTTACAATCAGTTCCACCGTAGCGCCGCGCGGAATCGCAAGACGGCCGTTTTCCCCGCGGACATCTTGGTCCACGATGCCTCTGAATACCCGATTATCCGTCCTTTCCACGTCGATTCCCTCGGTGGTCCGTACCGGAATCGTCGTCCCAGGCCCTAGCCTTGTGAACCGGCCCCGGTCTCGGTCCCAATCCCGGTCTCTGTCCCTGTCCTGCGCAGAAACTGCAGGTAAGAATCCCAGAGCTAACATCGCCATCCCCGCGCAAAAAGTGCTTCGCATTAATGGTTTGATCACCATAGCAATTACTCCTTCCAGAATTGAGTTGCAAGCAGTGAGCCAAACTTCCGGCCGGAGCGGGTCCATTGCTACTATTTGAAATGTGACTAGAGGTACGCTGCTCCTGGGCCTACTCGCCGCCGCTCACGCGTGGGCGCAGCCAGGCAGCGTCATCCAAGTAATCGTGGACGCCCGCGACGCCCCGCGGAAATTGATTCACGTCCATTTGACGATTCCCGCGAGTCCTGGACCCGTGACATTGCTCTACCCCCAGTGGATCCCCGGCGAGCACGGACCCACCGGCCCTATCGCCGACGTTGTCAGCCTGCGCTTCAGCGCCAAAGATCAAGCCGTGGCGTGGCGCCGTGACTCCACCAACCTCTACGCCTTCCACCTGAACGTTCCACAGGGCGCCACCGCTCTCGACGCCACATTCGATTTTATTTCGCCCACCGATGCCGGTGGATTCTCGGCCGGTTCATCGATGACCACCGAGCTGGCAGTGCTGAGTTGGAACCAATATGTGTTTTATCCGCAGGGCACCGCCGCCGATCAACTTCAATATCAGGCTAAACTCCGCTTGCCTCATGAGTGGCATTACGGCACCGCGCTTCCGGTCGCCAGGCAGTCCGGCGATGACATCGAGTTCCGTCCCGTCTCGTTAACCACGCTGGTCGATTCGCCTGTCTCCACTGGCGCGCATTACCGCACCATCGAGCTAGGCACATACGACGGCGCGCCGCACTACATGCACATCGCCGCCGACAGCGAACGCGCGCTCGCGATTACGCCTGAGACCGTTCAGCACTACCGGAAATTAATAGCCGAAACCGGCGCGCTCTTCGGCGCACGCCATTACCGCGGCTATCACTTTCTGCTCACGCTAAGCGATCACGTAGCCAGCTTCGGATTGGAGCATCACGAATCGAGCGATGACCGCCTGAATGAGCGTATGCTGATCGACGACGTCCTCCTGCATTACCACTCCGAACTGTTGCCCCACGAGTATGTGCATTCCTGGAACGGTAAATACCGGCGCCCCGCCGGCCTGGCGACTAAGAATTACGACGAGCCCATGAAGGGCGACCTGCTTTGGATTTACGAAGGCCTCACCGAATATCTAGGTTCGATTCTGGCAGCGCGCAGCGGTCTCGAAACGCCGGATCTGTTCCGCGAACGTTTGGCCTACGTCGCCGCTCACCTGGAGCATGAATCCGGCCGCGGCTGGCGTTCTCTCGCCGACACTTCCATCTCAGGACAATTCCTGTTCGATGCGCGCTCCGATTATGCCGCCCTGCGCCGCGGCTTGGATTTCTACGGGGAGGGGCAGCTCCTGTGGCTCGAAGTAGACACGCTTTTGCGCAAGCTCAGCCACGGAACAAAATCCGTCGATGATTTCTGCCGCGCGTTTTACGGCGGCACGGCGGGCCCGTCGGTGAGTCCTTACACGCTCGATGATGTAATCTCCGCCCTCAACCGCGTCGCCCCTTATGATTGGGCAGCTTTCTTCCGCCAGCGCGTGGATGCAGTGGACACGCGCGCGCCTTTGGCAGGTATCGAAAACGGCGGCTGGAAGCTGACCTATGACAAGACGCGTTCTGACTACTGGAATACCGCGGAGGACGAAGAGAAAGTCACCGACCTGATGCTGTCGCTGGGCGTGAGCGTGAAAAACGACGGCCTAGTCGCGGACGTAGCCCTTGGCAGCGCCGCGCAGAAAGCGGGCCTTGCGCCCGGCGCCAAGATCACAACCGTCGACGGCCGGGCGTTTTCGCCGGCTGTGCTGCACGAAGCCGCCGCCAGTGGTGAACCCATCGAGCTGATGGTTAGAAACGGCGAGTACGTCGGCGCTCTCCGCGTCGATTATTCCGGCGGCGAAAAATATCCGCATCTAGAACGCCAAAACGGCAAGCCCGATCTGCTGGCCGACATCGTGCGCTCTAAAGTCCCATGATGTGGTACCCGGCGTCGGCGAACAACACGTCACCCGTCACTCCGCGCCCCAGGTCGCTCGCCAGGAACACCGCTAAGTCCGCCACTTCCGCCGGCGTCACATTACGGCGCAGCGGGGCGTGCGCCTCCACCGCCTCCAGTACTTTCGAGAAATCCTTGATGCCGCGCGCGGCCGCGGTCTTTACCGGCCCCGCGGAGATCGCGTTCACGCGGATATTTCGCGGCCCGAGATCCGCCGCCAGGTAGCGCACTGACGCCTCGAGCGCCGCCTTTGCCACGCCCATCACGTTGTAGTTCTCCACCACCCGCGTCGATCCCAAATAAGTGAGCGTCAACATCGCTCCTCCGCTGGTCATCAGGGGAGCTGTCGCGCGCGCCACCGCCACCATGGAATAGGCGCTGACGTTCTGCGCCAACAAGTATCCATCGCGCGAAGTTTCGACGAACGGCCGCGCCAGATCCGCCTGATTGGCGAAAGCGATACTATGCACCACCGCATCCAACCGGTCACCGGCCGCGGTTAACTGGCCCAGGTCTTCATCCTTCGTAACATCGCATTCGAAGACCCGCTCCGCGCCCAGTGCAGTCCCCAACTCCTCCACGGTCTTTCGCAGGCGCTCCCCCTGATAGGTGAGCAGCAACCGCGCGCCTTCGCGCCGGAACGCCTGCGCAATCGCATACGCCAGACTCCAGCGATTGGCCACGCCTAATATCAATGCAGTTTTCCCTTCGAGCAGTGAAGACATGAAATCGCATT
Source organism: Acidobacteriota bacterium (assembly GCA_030775415.1). Classification (GTDB taxonomy): domain Bacteria; phylum Acidobacteriota; class Terriglobia; order Bryobacterales; family Bryobacteraceae; genus Palsa-187. The sequence continues at coordinate 3,541 of JALYJH010000310.1, forward strand.
GTACACTACGAGTAGTCTTTTCAAGCTTTGGATCTCTCCACCCCACTCATGTACCTCAAAGGCGTCGGCCCGGCCCGCGCCGCCATGCTCGAAGCCAAGGGCCACAAGGTGGTGGAAGATCTCCTTACCTACGCCCCTTTCCGCTACGAAGATCGCAGTAACGTGAAATCGTTAGCCGATCTGGCGCCCGGAGAAATGGCGACAGTGCTCGCCGAAGTGCGCACCACCAAAGTCTCCGGCTTCCAGCGCCGTAACCTCGGATTATTTCAAGCCACCTTCAGCGACGCTTCCCGCGGAGTCCTCGCCGCCAAGTGGTTCCACGGCGCGTATCTCGCTGACGTGCTCGCGCCCGGCCTAAAAGTCGCGCTCTACGGCAAGGTCGAATTCGATACGTACTCGGGAAACTTGGCGATGATGCATCCCGAGTACGAAATTTTGGCCGAGGATGAAGACGGCGACGCCTCGCTGCACACCGGCCGCATCGTACCCGTTTATGAAGCGGCCGGAAAAGTCACCACGCGAGCCCTGCGCACGCTGATTCACCGCATACTCGAAAGTGTCGCGCCCCTCACGGAAGACCCCATTCCCGAGCACATCCGCGCGCGTTTGAAATTGCCGGATCGCTGGGCCGCCATCCGCGCCTTGCACTTTCCGCCTCCCGACTCAGACCTGCGCGTGCTCAACGCCTTCCGCGCCCCCGCGCAATACCGTTTGATTTTCGAAGAATTCTTCTGGCTCGAGTGCGGCCTGGAACTCAAGCGCGCGAAAGCCCGCCTGCAACCCGGAATCCAATTCTCCTTGACCGATCGCGCGCGTGACCGCATCAAAGCCATGCTGCCCTTCCGCCCCACGGGAGCGCAGAAGCGCGTGCTCGCCGAAATCG
>JALYJH010000311.1 GCA_030775415.1 Acidobacteriota bacterium
CGCGTCCGATGCCACGGGGAACTTTCCAGCGCAGTAGTCCGGATCCGCGGAGAACGCATCCAGCCGTGCGATGCTATCTGCCGACACGCCGATAATCGTGGCTCCGGCTGCATCGAACTTATCTTTCTCCTCGGCGAACATATGCGCTTCGAGATCGCATCCTTTGGTGTAAGCGGAGGGATAGAAATACACGACAACCGGCCCTTTTTTCAGGGCGTCTTGCAGTGAAAAATTGAATTCCTTCCCCGCTAAAGAAGCCCGGGCCGCGAAATCAGGCGCTTTGTCCGCCACCTTGAGCGCTGCCAAAAGCGGTAACCCCGCGAGTATCGAAAGCACCAGTCCGGAACACAAACGTTTCATTGCAATTGCCTCCTAGAAGTGAACTAGTTGGAGCATATCACAGGCGCTAGAGAACGGTCGAGCGATTCCCATTGGCGAATCAGGCCTCAGCCTTCGTATTGCAGCACGTTTAATCCGGCGTTCCAGTCCGTCACATAAACCAGTCCGTCAGTGGTGACCAGAATATCGGCGGACTTCGCCGCCAGAGCCGTGTTGGGCCGCGGATCAATCAATTTCTTCGGCGTAGGAGGCACCCAATAAGCCAGTTCCTTCGGCGCGAAAGCATCGCGGATATCGAACACCCGCACCCCCGCCACATTGTAGGTGGCGAAAATCGTCTCCTCGCTTTGAAACGTCTTCGGCCGGTTCTCATGCAGGTTGTGCGGACCGAACGTGCCGAAACCGCAGAAGTCCCGTTCCATAGGGGTGGGCAGCGTCGAAATCGACACCGGGTTTTCCTCCGCCCGCAAATCCAACACGAACGTGTGAAACAAGCCTTTCGCGCACTTTTCCGCGTTCGCCTCGTCCGCCACCACTGCCAGCTTCCGCCCTGGCAAGGGCAGGGGAGTGTGCGTCCCCCCCGGAAACGGCGGACTCCAATTAATATGCGAGATCAGCTTCGGCTTCGTTGGATCGCTCAAATCGTGCACCGTGAACCCGCCGTCGCGCCAAGCTCCGTAACCGCGGTTTCCCGCCGTAATCATGTGATGCAGCCCCACGCGCCGCCCCGGCTTGAGTGTCGATTGCTCGCCCGCCGCGCGATTCATTCCCGGCATCCACCAGCGTCCCACAATTTCCGGCTTCGTGATGTTTTGCAGATCCACCATGCATAGAAAGTGGTCCGTGAAGCCGTCCAGGTGCGCGGCAACCGCGGCGTAGCGCCCGCCCGCCCACCACAGCCGGTTGATACCCAGCCCCGGCATTTCCAGAAATGCAATCTCCCGCATCTCGCCCGGTTTCGAAATGTCGTGGATACTTAGCCCAGAGCGAAACTTCTTGCGGTTGGTAATACTATCCGCCAGCGCATTTTCGAAATACCCACGGATGTTGTCATAGGATTGCATGGCCACGATATTCGCGCCGTTGGCCAGCAACAATAAATCGTCAGAAACTTGCAGATGATGCGTCCGCGTAAAGTCTCCGCCCGTAAAAAATCCCACTGGCTTGAGTTTGCGTGGGTCCGCCGCATCGACAATCGTCACGCCGTTGCTGAACATATGGCCAACATATAGATGCTTGCGGTTCAGCATCACCTGCACGCTATCCGGCCGCCCACCCAGGTCGCTATAGCCGAGATGACGGAAGTGCTGGCCGATCCCTTGCGCTGGAATCACGCTCTCCTCCGCGGCGCGCACACGCCCGCCGCCCTGCGCCAAAGCTGCCGCGCCCAGCAAACCCTTTACGGAATCGCGTCGAGTGATCCTCTTCACATTTGCTCCGACAACCAGCTTACACGGCCCTACTGTCTGAAACCACCGCGCACAAACTCTCTCCGCGCTGGCCGGAGTTGATCGAATAGTTTTGCAGTGAAAGGTACCGCGACGCGGCAAGAAGCTCTAGCGGTCCGTTCCGTGAATGGTGAACGTCACGTTGATGTCCGTGATTACTTCCACCGGCTGTCCGTTGAGAAGTGTTGGGCGGTAAACCCATCGCTTCACCGCTTGAGTCGCGGCATCCACCAGCGGCGGCGGACCGTAAGTCGCCTTCAAGTTTTGAATCTTTCCATCTTTGCCAATCAGCGCCGTGAACTTTACCACGCCCTCTACCCCCGCCGCTTTCGCCAGCGGCGGATAAACCGGAACAATCTTCTTAATCAAGTTCCCTGCTTGCAGATTGCTTTCCACCCGAATCTGTTGCGGTGCGCCTGGCGGTGGTGGCGACACCGCCGCGAGCGACGCCGGTAAATTCACGCCCACCGGTGCTGCGGGAGCGTTTGCCAAAGCCGGTGGCGCATCGATGATCGCACCTTGCACGCTGCGCGGTTGCGCAGGTGGCGGAATGAACGCCCGGGCTTTAGCGGGATTCGCTTGCGGAACTTCTACCGTCACAGGTGCCTGCACCTTCGCCGGCGCCGGCTGCGGAATCACTTGCGTTTTTATTGCCGGGATCTTTTCTTGCGGCGTCTGCGGCGCGGCATTCGCAGGCGGAACCATCGCCAGAATCGATTCTTTAGCGACGCTCCCGGAACGATCGTTTACCTCCAGATCGAACTCAATGCTCTCTGCTGTCGATTGATACGTCAAATGTCCGATTTTCAACTGTCCCGCATCCAGATCCATCGTCCGCGGCGCTTTATCATGCTCGGTAATGACCAGCCGCCCGTCGCGCGCCTGCGCCATCAGCGGGCTCTGCGCGTTCCAGCGAATGTTGATCAGGCCATTGCCCAGCGGTTCCGCCAGCACTTGCAAAGGCGCAATATCCTTCGCCGCAACCGCAAGGGCCGGAACCGTTTTCGCCGGATGCCCTTTCGGCCACAGTAAGATTACCCCCACAGTAAGAATCAGTACGCCGCCAATCCCGCCCACCACCAAAGCACTGCGCGATAGCGGCTGTGCCGTCTTCGCCGCGGGCGCACGCTGGATCGCCGGCTGCGACTGAGGAAGCGCCGCACGAATCGCAGTGGCGTCAGACGGAACACTTGCCGCCGGGTATTCCTTTTGCTCCACCGGCGTGGGCCGCGGCGTTGCCTTGGCCTGCAAACTCTCCGTGCGTTCTTTCTTCGCTCCTCCAGGCAGCGCCGCCACAGACTCCACCGTTTTAACCGGCGCACTCACGACGGGCTCGGCCGCCTCCGTCGTGTTACTTTCTTGGGACACCGCTTCGACCGGCGCCGCCGCGACAGGTTCTGTCACCGCCGCAGTAGGCTCCGTCACTGCCGCGACCGCCGCAGGTTGCTCCACCGCTGGCTCGGCCACACCGCTCGTAGCTCGCATGAGCGCCGCCAAATTCTCTTCGCTGACGGCAATCAACGTGGCTTGCCCTTCTACTCTTTCAGCTTGCTCTGTAGTCGATTCAGTCGCTGGACGCTCGGCATTTGTCATGGCATGGACACCCGTTTCCTGCATGAGCTAGATCGGCCCTTGAGGACCAGGACTTTAGCAGCAGCCTACGGCGCGCGCCTTAGGCAAAATCTGCATGTATATGCGTAGCGAGTTCATCTGAGCCCAGGCCGGAAATGGCAGGCGGTACGTGACTGCGTCGCGCCTGGGTTTGGTAGTGATCGTTCCACGGCTCCAGGCTCAGTAAGCCGAGCATGCGCCCTTAGCCTGTGTGGCGCAATGGTTCGCCGGCCACATTAGTTCTAGTACGGAAGCCTTCAATCGGCGTGTTGCAGGACGTTATGCTGACTCACGCTATCCCCGTCACCGCTCTTTAAATCCCCAAAAATCAGAGTGGAAACAATAGTCAGCGCGCCCAGCACCACCAGCGCCTCATGAATCCCGTGGATCATCTCCGGTGGGCTCGAATGAAACCGGTCGGGAACAAAGAATGCCGTTGCCAGCGACGCCGACGCCACTCCGAAGCTCATGGACATCTGCTGCATGGTACTGGCAATCGTGCTGGCACTGCTGGTCTGCTCTTCCGTAACGTCGGCGTAAACCAGCGTGTTCATGCTGGTATATTGCAGCGAGGTGAAGAACCCGAAGCAAAACGCCTGCAACACAATCAGCCACACCGGCGTGCCCACCCCGACCGTCGCGAACAGAATGATCAGCAGCCCGATAATCACGGTGTTCGAAATCAGCACGCCGCGGTAGCCCACCCGCGCCAAAATCTTCGGCATGGTCATTTTCAGGCTGATGGCCGCGATGGCCTGCGGCATCAGCAGCAGTCCCGATTGCACCGGAGTGAATCCCAGCCCCACCTGATACAGCAGCGGAAACAAAAACGGAATCCCGCCAATCCCCAGCCGTGTTAAAAAGCTCCCGCTCACCGACGCGCGAAACGTGCGGATGCGGAACAAGCTCAGCCGCAGCAGCGGAAACCCGGTGCGCGTCGCGCGAAACCCATAGCTTGCCAGCAGCACCGCCGAAAGCGCCAGCATCCCCAACAGTTCGCCGCTGCTTAATG
>JALYJH010000312.1:0-1641 GCA_030775415.1 Acidobacteriota bacterium
TCTTCAACCGTGGCCCACGTTGTCCACATATGGTTAGTGGCGAAAGAATTACTCTGCCCGTGATGCGCCCAAAGCGACCCAGCGGCCAAAAGTAAACCGCCTACGGATAATAAGGATTTTGTTAAGGATTTTCGCATAATGCGTCTATTCGTGGGTGTGTTGACGACGCCCTCGGACATCGCTGCTCTCCGTGATAACTCACGTGGGCATATCAGAGCATACATTACCATTCCAGAAAGATCAACCAGAACTTTTATCCAATACAAGAGCGGCCTGAAGGGGAGGCTGCTTCTAATACAATACGGGCGTGAAGGAGGAGGCGGGATGCTGGGAAGTGATCGTCAGCATGTCGGAAGGTGGGAAGTTGAGCTTCGGAGCAGATGCGGGCATTTTTGGAAGGGAGCGAGGAACATCGATTCCGGGGCAAGCGGCAGGCGGAGGACTCCTGCGCCCGCCGCGTCCGCGTGATCCATTCATAAACCATCTTTTCCACATAGCGTTTCAGTAGCCCTCGCATCTTTTTGCCCTGCTTTCGGTATGACGGGGCGGAGCCGGACGCAAGTGACACTGCTGGTAGCGCGGTACCTGGAACACAGCAAAGTGAAGGTGTCCATCTACCGCCGCCACCGGTTTGCGAGCCGGTTCACGCGGGCCGACGTGGACTGCTAGCCCGGGTAATGAAGCGCACGAGACCTGGTCGGGTCCGGCAACCAAGAGGATTCCGGAGCGCGAGTTTTTCGAGTAACAGACCGAGTACGAGCGGCTGGCGGGGATTTCGGTGGCGCATATTTACAACTTGCGCCAGCGTCCGCACTATCGCGATCGCCGCATGAACTACACCAAAACGCGCCGTGCAGGTGGCCATCGGGGAACGGCGCAAGCCCCGGCCGGAGGGCCAACCTGGGTCGCGGAGCCAGTCGATGGCCAACGCTTCGAATAACGCGGTGAAGCGGCTTCCGGGCAATTGCTGCGAGGAGCATCGGCATTGAGAATGGTCCGCAACTGGCAAGTGTCCAGATGCCGCCACCGCCGCAATGCCTGATGATCGTAGATCGGACACGCCGTACCGCATTCCGGACAAGGCCACTGCACCCCCAAATCGTGGGTCAGATGAACATTTACCTCGCTCTGCTTCAAATCCAGACCCACCCGGTCTACCCTCCAGGGCTCCCGAATCCCTAAAATCTGTGAGTAAGGTCTCTGTCCTGCACTCAGACATTATGGGACTCGCCCATTAAAATCCCGGATGGGCCACATTTTTGCGGTAAAGCATGGGTATCCGGAAAAATATTTTGTGCACGTGGAGCACCCTGGCCGTTCGTCGCTCGAGGAGGCGCAAGCGGTGCTGCCCGAGATTCGGCGGGAACGCCTGCAGCGAGTGCTGATCGGGACCAGCAACTATCACACTCGCTGCGCCGGAAGAATTTTTCGCAGTCTAGCTCCAGACTTGGTGATAAGGGTCATCCCCGCGCCCGAAGAGTTCTTCACGCCGGACGGCTGGTGGCGCTCCCGCCAAGGGCATAAGATCTTCTTGGCGGATGGGAAAAGACCTTTGCCAATTGGATTGGAATCTAAAACAGGCGCGCAGCGCCGGGACTAATACCAGTTCCGGATGCGCACTTCGATGCCGCTGCCTTTGAG
>JALYJH010000312.1:1651-4397 GCA_030775415.1 Acidobacteriota bacterium
ATCGGAACCCGCGTAGTGGTATGGATAAACCACTTTCGGATGGAATGCTTTGACTGCCTCGGCAGCTTCCTCGGGCGGCATAGTGTAGGGCAGACTCATGGGAATGAAAGCTACGTCAATATTCTTGAGCGCGCGCATTTCGGGGATGTCTTCCGTGTCGCCAGCGATGTAAACGCGCAGGCCACCGTAAGTGACGATGTACCCATTGCCACGGCCTTTATCGTGATACAATTTTCCTTCAGCGGGTCCACGCTTTAGGTTGTACATGGGAATCGCTTCGACGGTCCACACGCCGAACTCCTTGGTCTCCCCGTTTTTCAGCACCACGCCATCGTCGACTTTGCTGGCCGCGGCGCCGGGAATAACCACGATGGTTCCGGGCTTCCGCACTTTTGCCAAATTGGCAGGATCGAGGTGGTCGCTGTGAATATCGGTGATCAGCACTAGATCGGCCTTAGGAACTTTGGTGAAATCCGGTGACCCGAATTTGCTCACCGCCGGATCAACTTCAATGACTTGGCCGCCAGCTTCAAGGGTAAGACTCGCGTGCTGGATCGGGGTCACCTTGAGGACACCGGCTGAGGTCTTGAACTCATCTGTGGGAGGAGCGGCTAGAACCGGGAGGGTCACGGTCAGCAACATGGCAAGCAGTGAATTTCTCATGTCGGCTATTATATCACGCGTTAGTGTCACTTGATATGCCAACTCTCACCAATACAGAGCGGCCTGAAGGGGAGGCTGCTTCTAATACAAGACGGGCCTGACGGAGGAGCCGGGATGCTCTGCGCTTAAGCGAAATGGAGCTGCTGGACCGCGAACGGCGCGCCAGCGAGCGCCGCTTCCGCCAAGCGAAGTTCGACGTGGTCAAGAGTTTGGACACCTTCGACTTCCTGGCGATCCCATCGTTAAAGAAGTCGCTGGTGCTGGATCTGGCCCGTTGCGAGTTCATCGAACGCAAGGAGAACATCCTGGCGTTAGGAAACTCGGGCACCGGGAAAACACACATCGCACTCGCCTTGGGGCTGGCGGCTTGCCAGAAGGGTTTTCGTGTCCGGTTCACGACCGCCGCGTCGCTGGCGCACGAGCTGATCGAAGCCAAGGACGAACGGCGCCTGATGCGCTTTCAGAAAATGCTCCAGCTTCGAGCTGCTAATCATCGACGAGCTGGGCTTCGTGCCACTTTCCAAGACCGGGGCCGAACTGCGCTGTTCGAGGTCTTCAGCCGCCGCTACGAACGCAGTGCCACGCGGGTCACCAGCAAGCTGCCGTTCAACGAATGGACGGAAGCATTCGAATCCGAGCGGCTGACGGGGGCTCTGCCAGACCGGCTCACTCATCACGTCCACATCCTTCAAACCACGGCTGCTCCCACCTGTGAAGTGGTCTAGTTTCTCTCCGCCCCGGTGGTCTAGTTTTACTCCGCCCTTGACAGATTTTCACTCACACATGCAGATTTATGTTGTCCTGGCGTAAAATCGGCCACCGCCACGCCAACCAGGGATGTCTCGCGACAATTTCGTACTCGAGCTCGCGGATTCCGTGCGCTTCACGTCGCTTTACTCGGACAGGCTCCTAGTGGCTTAACCGAAGCTTGATGGCATTGCGGATTTTGATATCTACGACCCCGCCATCTTTATGGGCCTTATTCCGACGCCCATCATTCCATTGATCTGGTGTCACATCGGCATCAAGGCTAAATTGCTTAACCGTCGGCTTCGTGGGCTGAGCGCCCTTACGCCTTCGGTTCGGTGAGTCCATCGCGTCCCCTGTTCGCGCCCCTTTGCTCCCCTTTTATAGAGGAAGCGGCCGCCAGCTGGTGGATGCTTGCTTGTCGCCCTGCAGGAGCTAGGCGGCTGTCAAGGGGAGGATGCTGCAAAGCGGCAAGAAGCGGGACCGTTTAATTTTGTCAATTTCCCACCCGGGCATCGGAAAACAGCGCGTAAAACAACGTAATGGAGCATATTGAACTCTAGTGACTAGTTGTTGAAACTAATCTAAGTCCTTTGTTTGGGCTTACTGACTGATTGACGCGCAGGAGGTCCCGGATTCGAGTGCTGTCGGGCCCACCACCTTTTTCAATAATATAATCTCTACGCGGCTTCACGCGAAACACGTGGGTTCTGAAAATGTGCCGCTATTGCGTAACTTTGGCAGGAGCAACCACCGGTTTCACGGCTGCAGCAGGCTTCGCGAACTTGGCCGGATCGATCGCGACATTCGGCCGCACCTGGTCCAAATTGAACAGGGACTGGCCATCAGTCCATGTGACGCGCCACTCAAACGGAATCTTCACCCCAGCTACTTCACGGTAGTCAGAATAATCGATCTGAACCGGAACAGGGCCAACAACGGTCTTGCTATAGCGCACGACTCGGGTCAGAAGCCCAGTCTCCTTGTCAAAAAAGAGCTTTACTCGCGTTCCGCCGACCATTGCCTGCACTACTTGCACCACGCGATCGGCAATCGAAGTGGTCGGAAAGCCGGTACGCAGGTCGGTTAAAGACTCTTTAATTCTAGCGGGGAAAGCAAGGATAGAATCCAGCCTAACGCCATCCAAATCTCCGCCCGGGGCAAGCTGGAGCACAGAAACCGGTTTATCCGGTCCCATAACCCAGGCGGTACGCCCGTCGTAGGAGCTAATGCTATCGCCATTCTGGGTGTGCGTAATCACGGTGCGCTCACCGGTCGCCTTGGCGTACACGTCCAGGGGGACCTTGCCGTGATAGCTATCGAACCCTTCGTAACG
>JALYJH010000313.1 GCA_030775415.1 Acidobacteriota bacterium
GGCAGAGGGCTTGTGCTGCAAAATCACCGGCGCGGCCGAGAGCGATTCCAGGAGTTCCGCAAAGCCGATCACCATAACGGCTTTGGCTTTGGGCAAGGGCACCAGATTGAGCTTGGCTTCGAGCACGACGCCGAGCGTGCCCTCCGAGCCCACCATGATTTTCGCGAGATTTACCGGCTTGCCCGGATCGATGAACTCATCGAGGTTGTAGCCGCCCACGCGGCGAACGACTTTGGGATAACGGCGGTCGATTTCGGCGGCGTGCTCTTGGGCAAGCCCCAGCACCGCGCGGTAGCAAGCGGCTTCGAGCGTATCGCCCAGAGGCACGTCAGTACGCGCGCGATCGCGAAATTGCACGATGCTGCCGTCGGAAAGAAGAACCGTCTGTTCCAGAACATGGTCGATGGTCTTGCCATACAGGACGCTGCGCGCGCCGCAGGAATTATTGGCCATCATCCCGCCGATAGTGGCGCGGCTGGCGGTGGAGATATCCGGCGCGAAGCGCATGCCCAGCGGAGCCATCTGCGCGTTCAGCTCATCGAGGACGACGCCCGGTTCCACGCGCACCCAGCGCTCGGCCGCATTCACTTCGAGCACGCGGTTATAATACTTCGAAGTGTCGACTTGGACCCCTTCGCCGATCGCCTGCCCGGCTTGCGAAGTTCCACCGCCGCGCATGGTGATGGGACAACGGAAACGCCCGCAGATTTCGACAATTCGGACAATATCTTCGCGGGTCTTGGGAATCACCACGCCCAGCGGACGGATTTTATAAACACTGGCGTCCGTCGAATAAAGTGCGCGGGAAATTGAGTCGAAGCGGACTTCCCCGGTAATTTGCTGTTTTAATTCCCGTTCTAAAGCGCCGGGGTCGACGCGCGCTTCCAACTGCACCAAACTCATAAAGCACTTTAGGTTAACACACGGAGTAAAATAAAGCCTTGCAAACAAAAGAAATCCTTACACCCGCGTTGCTGCTCGATCTGGACGCCTTTGAAACCAACCTGAAGCGCATGGTGGAGCACGTCCATCGCGCCGGCAAAGCTCTGCGGCCTCACGCGAAAGCCCACAAATGCGTCGAGATCGCCAAACGCCAGCTTGCCGCTGGCGCGTGCGGCGTGTGCGTCGCGACGCTTTCCGAAGCGGAACTGATGTCGCGAGGCGGCATCACGGGCCTGCTGCTGACGTCGCCCGTGGCCGACCCAGCGAAAATCGCGCGCATTGCCGCAACCGGGGCAATGGTGGTGGTCGATCACGTCAAGCAGGTCGAGTGGTATCAGAATGCGGGCCGCAAAATCGACGTACTGGTGGACCTTGACGTAGGTGACCACCGAACGGGCGCGCGTACGCCGGCGCAGGCGGTCGAAGTGGCCGAAGCGGTGGATCGTGCCAGCAATCTGAATTTGCGCGGCCTGCAGGCGTATTCAGTGGTGGGCTCGCACGCGGCGCCCGACCAAGAGCGCGCGCGAGTGTCAAAAGAAGTGTTCGGGCTGGCAGCCGAGACCCGCGATGCCATGGCGCGCAAAGGACTGTCGACGGAAATTCTCTCCGGCGGCAGCACTGGCACCTGGCAAATCGACACGGCCCTTCCCGAGCTCACCGAAATGCAAGCGGGATCGTTCGTCCTGATGGATATGGCCTACCGCCGCGCCGGCGTGGACTTCCGCCAGGGGATCACCGTACTCGCGACCGTAGTGAGCGCTAATCATGAAAATTTTGTGAGCGTCGATGCTGGAACGAAGTCGTTTTCCACTGACCGCGGTTATGGGCCGGAGGCGGTGAACCTGCCCGGCTCCGGCTACCGCTGGGGTGGAGACGAGTTCGGTTACGTGGATGTGGACGATCCCGCGACGCGGCCGTGTCTTGGGGACAAGCTCGAGTTCATTCCACCGCACTGCGACCCGACGGTGAATCTCTACACCAGCATTTACGCGTGCCGCGGCAATCAAGTGGAAGCCGTGTGGCCGTTGAAGTCGCTGGGTTAGGCGCTGGATTAGTCACTAGGTTAAACTTCTACCACCTCTTCGAAGATTTCGGTGCGCAGGCGTATGCCCGCGCTGACCAGTTTTTCGTAGAACTTCGGGCGGATGCCGGTCGCGGCGAAACGCCCGATGATTCTTCCCTCGGGATCGATGCCGCGCTTTTCGAAGACGAATAGATCCTGCAGCGTGATGATCTGGCCTTCCATTCCGGTGACCTCGGTGATGCCGGTGACGCGGCGCGAGCCATCGCTGAAGCGGCTGGCCTGGACCAGCAGGTGCACGGCGCTGGCAATCTGCTGGCGAATGGAATTGATCTGCATATTGGAGTTTGCCATCGACACCATGACTTCCAGACGCGAAATGGCATCGCGCGGGGAGTTGGCGTGGACCGTGGTCAGCGAGCCGTCGTGGCCGGTATTCATGGCCTGCAGCATGTCGAGCGCTTCCTCGCCGCGGACCTCGCCGACGACAATGCGGTCCGGACGCATACGCAGGCTATTGACCAGCAGCTCACGCTGGCGCACCGCGCCGCCGCCTTCGAGGTTGGCGGGGCGCGTTTCGAGGCGCACCACGTGCGGCTGTTTGAGCTGCAATTCGGCGGCATCCTCTATGGTCACGATCCGTTCCTTGGCGTTGATGAAGACGGAGAGCGCGTTCAAGAGAGTGGTTTTGCCGGACCCGGTGCCGCCGGAGATGATAATGTTCAGCTTGGCTTTGACCGCCGCTTCGAGAATTTCAATCATGCCCTGGGTCAGCGCCTTGCGCTCCACCAGGTCGTTTGGCATCAGCTTGTCCGTCGAGAAGCGGCGAATGGAAAGAATGGGGCCGTCGACCGCCAGCGGTGGAATGATGGCGTTGACGCGCGAGCCATCGCTTAAGCGCGCGTCGACCATGGGTGTCGATTCGTCGATGCGCCGCCCTACCTGGCTGACAATTTTGTCGATGATCCGCAGCAGGTGCTGATCGTTGCGGAAGGCCACCGTGGTCAATTCGAGCAACCCGCGCCGCTCGACGTAGACATGCTTATAGGTATTCACCAGAATGTCGGAAATGGTCGGATCCTTTAGGAGCGGCTCGAGCGGCCCCAGCCCAAAGACTTCATCGAGGACCTCGTCGCAAATCTGCTGCTTTTCATGGGAGCTCAGCAGCGTGGGCTCGGCGTCGATCAACCCCAGGAGCGCCTGGCGAACCTCGCCGCGCATCTTCTGGTTGTCCATGCTGGCCAGCGCGTCGAGGTTGATCTTGTCCACCAGCTTGCGGTGAAGCGTGAACTTCAGCTCCTGATACTCGGGCGTCGGAGCCGCCTTCGCCCGCCCCGTGTTCTTGAGCAGCCGCTGCTCCCAGGTGGCCTGCTGGGGCGTGTTCTTCGCGCTTTTGTCGATGGTGGAAAACATAAGAAACCGTCAATTCTCGCAGGCGCGATCGGGGGCCGCGGCGGCAAACAGGCGGTAGGCCCTGAAGAGGAGCTCGTCGGCATCCCAGGGGCCCAGCAAAAAATCCCAGGTGGGCTCGGGAATTCCGGCTTCGCGCCGCAGCAGCGTCTCCGCGGATCCTACAAAGAGGATGGGCTTCACGGAGCCGCCGAAATCGCTCTGCGCCCAGGAAAAAATCCCCTCGCCTTGGCAGACATTCACTACCGCGCCCTGAAAGGGTTGCAGGGTACGGTTATCGGGCAGATCGTCAAAAATCCGGTAAGACGCGCGCGCATGCCCCAGCGCCGCGGTGACGCGGGCGGCTTCGGCGTGCTCGAAGCCAATCACCGCGAATTTTTTGAACCTCAGCAGTTCGCGGACGGCGGGCGGCAGCTGCGGAGTCTCCCGCCGCCCCCGCACCGCATGCGAAAACAGCTCGCGAATGCGCAGCAGCTCCGCGCGCAGGCGGCTCACGCATTCGCCTGCCGCGATCATGCGCCGCCCTGCGCCCGGGTAGGCGCGTCCGCCGGGCTCCGCCAGGAAATCTTCGATGCCGCGAGCTTGCCGGGCAACTTCGGCGAAGCCCAGAATGCCGGCAATTCCGGTCCAGCGATGGGCGATGCGCTGCGCCCGGTCGAGCGCCAGGCCTTGCGCCAGCGTGCCCAGCAACGAACTCGCTTCTTCTTCGCCCTCAACTAAAAAATTGGCGCGCAACTCTGCGAGCAGATCATGGTAATCGCCCGCTTCCAAGGCCGGCTGCTCCACCGTGCGTGCATCCATATGGAGCTTCACCGTGGCCGGCAGCGTGCGCGTATCGACCGGCTTCGTAAGGTAGCCGCTGCAGCCCGCGGTATAGGCTTTTTCTTTATCGCCGGGCATCGCGTAGGCCGTGATCGCCAGCACCACGATGTCGCGCGTCGCGGGATCGAGCTTCAAACGCCGCGTTAGCTCGAAGCCATCGGCGCCGGGAAGCTGCACGTCCATTAGAATCAAGC
>JALYJH010000314.1 GCA_030775415.1 Acidobacteriota bacterium
CGCGAATGGCCATTTGCCGGCGGAGGTCCGCGAGGATTCCGTGCTTTATCCGGCTGCTGAACTGCTGGCGCGTGGAGAATGGTTGGAGGCGCAGTCCGCGGCGTCGCAAAAAGTGCGCGATCGCTTTTGGACGGAGATCAAAAGTTCCTGATCAGTGGTTTCCCAGCATCTTGCTGAGAACGCCGTGTCTCAACTCTCACCCGGGGCTCTCGCGCTTCGGACGAACTCCTAATACACTACGTATAGGTGGCCGGTGCAAGGCTTACTGAAAGTTCATGCAGCAATTTCTGCTCCCTATCATTTCGAAGCTGACGGTCAGGTCTCTCGTGGACATTCTGGCGCTGACGATCTTGATCTATCAATTCGTGGTGATCATCCGCGGCCGGCATGCCGCGCATATCCTGACGGGATTGGGAGTGCTGCTGGGGGTTTATTTAATCGCGGTATGGGCGCACCTGGAGTTGCTGCGAACGGTCCTGGCGGGGATCGCGCCGTATACGGCGTTTGCCCTGATCGTGATGTTTCAATCGGAGATCCGGCGTCTGCTATCGAGGATCGGGCGCTTTCGCTGGCTAGGCTTGGAAGGGCAGCTCGAACGCCGTGAAATTGCCGATGAGATTATCCTGGCTGTGCAGCATATGATCGATGGAAAAATCGGAGCGCTTATTGTAATAGAGCGGGATATCGGGCTGCGTACATTCATCGAAAGCGGTGTGGCGCTGGATGCGGTGGTGTCGCGCGACCTTCTCTGCTCGATCTTTGAGCGCGGCGGGGCCTTGCACGATGGAGCCGTGATTATTCAAGGAGACCGCGTGGCAGCGGCCGCGTGCTTCCTGCCTTTGACCACTAACCCGGTGATGTTGCGCCGCATGGGTACACGGCACCGCGCTGCCATTGGCGTTACGGAAGAGAGCGACGCTTTGGCCGTGGTGGTGTCTGAAGAGACGGGCCAGATTGCGATCGCGGCGCGCGGC
This sequence comes from Acidobacteriota bacterium, assembly GCA_030775415.1. Classification (GTDB taxonomy): domain Bacteria; phylum Acidobacteriota; class Terriglobia; order Bryobacterales; family Bryobacteraceae; genus Palsa-187. The sequence goes on from JALYJH010000314.1 coordinate 975, forward strand.
GATTTGGAGCCGGACGTTTCCATGGAGCGCCTGCAGGAGCGCTTGACGCGCCACACCACGGGTAAAGCAGAAATCGCGAACCGGCAGACCGAGCCGCGCTGGAAACAGGCCGAACCCTAAGCGCATGCGCATGCCCAAGAACCTCGGATGGAAACTCGCCTCGTTGCTGCTCGCTGTACTGGTCTGGCTGGCTTTTTCTTCTACGCCCGACGTCGTCACCACTTACACCGCGCCGATCGTTTACCGCAATCTTGCCGCGGGCTGGATGGTCACAGGCAATTCTCCGGAAAACGTTCACCTAGAATTGCGGGGGACAGCAGGGCGCTTGACGGCTTCCAGTCTCGCCGATACGGTGGTGCTGTTCGATCTGGCGAACGTCAAGAGTTCTGAAGACCGGACGTTTACGATCTCGGAATCCAATCTCAACTTACCTCCCGCAGTTACCTTTCTGCGCGCTGTGCCGTCGCAACTGCGGATGCATTTGACGCGGCTGGCTGCCAAGAGCGTGCCGGTGGAGGTGCAGTTTTCAGGGAATCTTCCGGCGGGTTATCGCTTACTGGGGAAGAGCGTGTCCCCCAAAAATCTGAGCATCGCCGGTTCGGAAAGCCGGGTTGCAGCGGTCACGCAGGTGGAGACCGATCCAATCGATCTGCGCACGCTCACGCAATCCGGGGAACACCGGGTAGACGCGTTTGTCGATGATCCGCAGGTACGTTTTGAATCACCGCCTGAGGTGACAGTCACGCTCACCATCGAGCGGAGAGGAAGATAACGAAATTTTGAGACAACTATTTGGCACCGACGGGATGCGCGGCGTCGCGGGAGAGTACCCGCTGGACACCGCAACAACTTTTGCAGTAGGAGTGGCGCTGGCCCAGTGGGTGCAAGACCACCCCGCGGGGGGCCCGCTCGCAAGCGTTCCGGAAGTTGTGATCGGGATGGATACACGCGAATCCGGGCCGGCCATTGCGGAAGCCGTCGCGGGGGGGCTAGCCAGCCGCGGCGTCGGGTCACGATTTGCGGGATTAATTACAACTCCGGGCATCGCGCACGTTACCCGCACGGGACCCTTTGCAGCCGGCGTCATGATTTCGGCGTCGCACAATCCTTATCGCGATAACGGGATCAAGATCATCGATCATTCAGGATTCAAGCTGCCGGATGAGCAAGAAGACGTCCTCGAGCAGGACCTGTTTGCGCTCCTAAAATCCGGCGTCCCTGCGGTACCCAAGCCTCTGACGGTGGATGAAGGATTAGACAGTGAGTACATCGAGCACTTGGCCGCTACCCTGCCAGCGGGATTAAACGGAATGCGTCTGGTGGTGGATGCGGCACACGGGGCGGCGAGTTATTTGGCTCCGGCTTTGTTCGAGCGGCTGGGGGCGGTGGTCGATTGCATAGGCTGCGCGCCCGATGGGCGAAATATAAACCTGAATTGCGGGTCATTGCATTTGGAAGGCTTGCAGCGCCGGGTAGCCGAAACCGGGGCTGATGCTGGCGTGGCGTTCGATGGGGATGCCGATCGCGCCCTGTTCGTCTCGCATTCAGGAAAGATCGTCGATGGTGACGCGGTGATGCTGGTGACGGCGCTGCGTCTGCATGCGGCCGGCGTGTTGACGGAAGTGATCGCGACCGTGATGTCGAACCTGGGACTGGAGCGCGCGCTGAAGCGCCACGGCATCGGGCTGGTGCGTACGCCGGTGGGCGATAAGTATGTTCTGCAGGAAATGGAGCGCCGTCACGCGCCGTTGGGCGGCGAGCAGAGCGGCCACATCATCTTCCGTAACTTCGCCACTACCGGCGATGGGCTGTTAACGGCTCTGCGGGTATTCGAAGCGATTCAAGAGTCGGGGCGGGATTTGGATGCGCTCACGGAAGAGCTGGTGACTTATCCGCAGCTGCTGGTGAATGTACGGGTGAAGAATAAGCGTCCGCTGGAAGAACTGGCATTAACCAACCGCGAGATTCGCACGGCGGAAGCCGAATTCGGGGACGCGGGGCGTATTTTGGTGCGTTTCTCCGGCACTGAGCCGCTAGCCCGCGTGATGGTGGAAGGGCCCGAGTTAAAGCGCGTGGAGCACTTCGCTCACAACATCGCCGCAGCGATTCAAGCTGACCTCGGCGAGTGACGTTATAATACGAGTTCTATGTTTTTTCGCAACGCAAAGCCCAAGGTTGAGTCGTTTGGAGAGCGCATCACAGGCTTGAAGGAGCTGGGCTTCGAGGCTAAGATGCAATCGCCGGGCCGCTGCCTGGTGACACGCGACGGCTGCGGCGCAATCGCGGAAGATTTGGGCGATGGCAAGATGGGAATTGCCGTCGGCAAAGCCGGAGTGCTGGTGGGGGGCGAGATTGCCCTGTTGATTCATGGCGGTTACCAGATGTTTCTGCGCACGCCTTCGGGCGTGGAAGTTCCTGCGCTAGCCACTCATTTAAAAGCGCTTCACGCCTTCGATGAGGACTTACGCGAAGGTTTGGGCATGACCACGCTTTATAACCAAGCGCTGGGTACGGTCTGCGATGATCACCTGTATGATCGCGTGGAACATCGCGATGCCGGTCCCCAGCATCACGCCTGGGACAAGTGACTTCGCCCGTGCGGCTAAAGATCGTGCAAACCGGGGAACCGGTTTTACGGCAGATTGGCCGGAGCTTGACGCCCGAGGAAATCGCACTCCCCGCTATTCAGGATTTAATCGGACACATGCGTGACACCATGCGCGATGCGCCAGGCGTGGGCTTGGCGGCACCGCAGGTGGGGCTTCCTATTCAGTTGGCCGTCGTCGAAGACCGCGCCGAGTACCTGACGGGAATCGCACCCGCATTGCTGGCGGAGCGCGAACGGCAGCCGGTGCCGTTCCTGGTGCTGATCAACCCCGACATCGTCGAGTATTCGGAAGAGACTGTAGAGTTCTTCGAAGGCTGCCTGAGCGTAGCGGGGTTCAGCGCCCTGGTGAAACGTTCGCGGCGCGTGCGCGTCGAATATCTGGATGAGCAGGCCCTGCCGCAGCAGATTCAGGCGACGGGGTGGTTTGCGCGCATCTTGCAGCACGAGATCGATCACCTGAATGGCCGTCTGTACATAGATCGCATGGAGACACGCTCGTTCAGCAGTCTGGAAAATATGGGGCGCCACTGGAAGGACCTGCCGGTGGAGAGCGTGCGCGTAGCCCTCGGGCTAGACTAAACTACTTGCACTGGAGGAGCGCGCTATGCGGAACGTGGTTCTGGGAAGCCTCTTGGTGGCTTCCGTCTCCTGGACACAGGCTCAGAATGTAGGGCCGGCGGCGCCTCCTCCCACGGCGGAGGAAACTCGAGCGAACATGCTGCTGGACGCGGGTTTGGGCGATAAAAACCCTGATGTCCGTAAACAGGCTGTAGCCGCTCTGGGGCTGATTGGCCCTCGTGAA
>JALYJH010000315.1 GCA_030775415.1 Acidobacteriota bacterium
GCGGATGATCGCCGGCAACTGACCCGTTATAGATCGGCCGTGGAACCCACAGCGCTAATGAACTGCGAAACGCCTTCTAAGAAGCCACAGTGGCTTACGGCGTGCAAGCAAATCCGGCATGTACCACCACATAAAGCAACTAATGTATACAGTGCGCATTGGGACCCCCGATCCGCGCTTCGGAAACATGTTACTGGAACAATTCGGCGGCGCCAACGGGGAACTCGCCGCCGCGATGCAGTATTCGATCCAGGGGCTGAATTGCGACGACCCGGAACGAAAAGACCTGTTGATGGATATCGGCACCGAAGAATTAAGCCACTTAGAGGTCGTGGGCACGCTCGCACGCCTGCATCTCAAGCCCCTTAAGAATGACCGGCGCGCTGCGCATGCGGACCCGCTAATCGCCATTGCCGGTGGCGGCGGAGTGGCCCTATTCAATTCGATGGGCGACGCCTGGACTGCGGATTACCTGAAGATCACAGGGGAGCTGGACGTCGACTTGCGCAGCAATATTGCCGCGGAAGCGCGCGCGAAGATCGTTTACGAACGGCTGATTAACTTTACGGACGACCAAGGCACTATCGATGCCCTGCAATTCCTGATGACAAGAGAGATTACGCACATGAAGGCGTTTACGGCAGCCCTTGACAGCATGGGCAAACCCGCTTTCTCCATAGGGCGCATTCCACCGACCCCCGGCCTCGTCGACCAGTATTTTAACGATTCGACAGGCACGGGAGACCGTGGGGAGCCGGACGCCAGAGGTCCCTGGAACCAAGGGGGCGACTGGCAAATGGTGACCGCGCCCGCTTTTCAGGAGTTTGAATCTCCGGAAACCGGAACACGCCAGCCAGGCGAAAACGGCGTTGCTAGCAGGCCGCAATAGGTTCGAGAAATAGATAAGAGGACACAAAACATGACACAACTAAAAGAACTACTGGTTGAACAATTACAGGATCTCCTTCACGCCGAGACCCAGCTGATCGGCGCCCTTCCCAAGATGGCAGAGGCCGCCCATCATCCGAAACTCAAGGAGGCCTTTGATAAGCACTTGACTCAAACGGAAGGTCATGTCGAACGCTTACGCAGCGCCTTTGGACTCCTTGGGGAAAAAGCGCAGCCCAAGCCGTGCAAGGCGATGATGGGGCTGGTCCAGGAGGGTGAGGAGACGATCGAGGAGGGACGCGAGAAGGAGCCCCTGGCGGCCGACCTGGCTCTGATCGCAGCCGCACAGCGGGTTGAACACTATGAGATATCGGCGTATGGAACCGCCAAATGCCTAGCTCGCCAGATCGGTGAGGTCGATTGCGCGCGTCTGCTATCGCACACCCTCGGTGAGGAAGAAGCGGCGGACTTCCTGTTGACGGCGATCTCGGAGCCGATCATCCAGCAGGTTTCTCTCGAGGATGCCGGAGCGAGTGTGAATCTTGACACGGTCAGCGAAACCGGGACTAGGAGACCTGCCGCGAATGGCAAAAAAGCACCCGCCAAAGCTGGAAAAGGTGCTGAGGAAGTTGGCGCACGCCGTTAAACACGACTGTTATCGCACCTGGGGCGGCACTAAACCGCCCCCGGGATCTTGCGGCTTTCAGAGAAGCTGTGCATTTCTACCGATAAAAAAGATTTAGCCGCATAGCTACCCATGGCAAGAAAGGGGCATTTCGGCAATATGAAGGCGAAATCGTGTGCTGTGTATTTGGCTACTCTGCGGGCTAACGGCGGCCGCCCAGTATGATTACACTCGCAGATGCAAAACGAGTTCTGGCTGCGGCCGAACGAAGGGCAGAAGAAATCGGACAACCGATGAATATCGCCGTCGTGGACACGGGCGGAAATTTAACTGGCCACGCATGGACAAGGCGTGGGTCGGAAGCATCAATATCGCCATCAACAAGGCCTGGACTTCGCGAGCGTTCGATATTTCAACCAAGGAACTAGCCGAGCTGTCGTAGTCGGGCGAGCAGTTCTTTGGAATCCATGCCTCCAATCAGGGGCGGATCATGATCTTCGCGTGTGGCATTCCGCTCAAGCGCGGTGATGATGTCGTAGGGGCCGTTGGGGTAAGCGGTGGAATGGAAAAACAGGATCAGGCCGTGGCCGAAGCCGGGGCGGAGGCCTTCTGAGATAGATGATGGCTTTCGACGTGCTAACTAGATGCCGCCATGGTTATTCCGATCGACAGCTTCAAAAAGAAACATGCTACGCAGCCTCTAGCAACTGGGCCGCATAAGGGCCCGCGGGACGAGGATCCTCCTCCGGCTTCGCAAGCTCTGGCCGCGTAAGTAGTCACGATGCGATACACGAATAGTGCAGCATGTGTTATTGCTGCAGGTGCTGCCATCACCCTCTTCGGCGCTGTTCGTACGCGTGCACGCCGTAAAAAGCTCTCTGGTCAAGTAGTTGTGATTACCGGGGGTTCGCGGGGCTTTGGGTTGGCTTTTCCGCGCACTACGTAGCGCGGCTTTTGTCATTCGAGGCTCTAACCTTGAGTTGCACGGGCGGTTGAGTCGGGCGAATCTCGGCTCCTCTTTGCCGCGAGCAAACCAGTGTAGCCTGTGGTTGTGGGTAAAGAAGATGCTGCGGAAATACTCTCGATTGACGGACACGAAGTTCGTGTGACGCATCCCGATAAACCTTATTTTTCGCGGGAAGTGAAACTCTCTAAGCTGGACCTAGTTCGTTATTTTCTTTCGGTCGCGCCGGGGGCCCTGAATGGTATTCGGGATCGTCCTCTGGTTCTAAAGAGGTTCGTCAACGGCGCGGAAGGTGAAGCGTTTTACCAGAAGCGCGCTCCCACTGATCGCCCGGCTTGGCTTCGATCTGCGACGCTCTCCTTTCCGTCCGGCCGCACCGCGGAGGAGGTGGTGGTCAATACTGCGGCCGGGCTCGCGTGGCTCGTAAATTTAGGCTGTATCGAGCTTCATCCGCATCCCGTACGCTCGGCCGATCTGGACCATCCGGACGAACTACGAGTGGATCTCGATCCGGGCCCGGGCGTTGACTGGGAGCATGTGCGGTCGGTCGCTCTCGAAGTGAAAGCATTCCTGGAGGAAATGGGCCTTCTAGGCTGGCCGAAGACCAGCGGTTCGCGCGGGATGCATGTAAATGTCCGGATCGAGCCGCGTTGGAGCTTTACAGAAGTCCGGCGCGCAGCTCTTGCACTTTCGCGGGCAATCGAGAGGCGGGTACCCGCTCTCGCGAGCTCGAAGTGGTGGAAAGAGGAGCGTCACGGCGTTTTTCTCGACTACAATCAGAACGCCAAGGATCGCACCACTTGTTCAGCATACTCAGTCCGCCCGCTTCCTGACGCCCGCGTCTCTACGCCGCTTCACTGGCACGAGGTTTCCGCTTGCGAACCGGCGGACTTTACCGTGTTCAGTGTGCCCAAACGCCTTTCCGAGGGCGGTGATCCTCACAGCCAGATGGATGCTTCGACAGGGTCACTTGAACGGCTGCTGGAGCTGGCAGCCAAGGATGAAAAGGATGGCTTAGCCGACGCACCCTGGCCTCCGCATTTCAGTAAAATGACGGGCGAAGCGCCTCGCGTCGCACCATCACGGGCTAAAACGGCTTCAAAGAAATCCGCGGCAGGGAAATCCGCCACCCAGTCTCTTCGGACTAAGATGCCGCTGCTCGTGATCGCTAATTCTCCCAGTAAGGAAGCGGCATTGGAAGGCTTAGCGAGATGGAAGAATCGACACCCCGAAATAGCGGGACTTCTCGGCGTGGAGGACGTTCTGGTCGATTCCATGCGGGGCCGGTCGTCCACCTGGACGCGCATACGTGTGAACTTGCGGAACGTTCACGAAGCTCTTCGCCCGGCGCAGGGCACTCCCGATCCCGACGACGACCCAACGCGTGAGTGGCGCCTAAAGCGCGGCTCAAAAAAGCAATAGTGAAGGCTCACCGGCCTTTCGCGAAAATATCCATCAGCTCCTGGGGAGGAACAACTTCGAGCTGGCTGTAGGTACAATCGCCAGGCCCCTTATCTGTTCGCCATCTGCGAAATTGGGACATGTGGCGGAAGCGAGGACCCTGCATATGCTCATAAGCAACCTCGACTACAAGTTCCGGCCGCAAGGGCTCCCAGGAAAGATCCTTACCCTGGCTCCAGCGGCTTTTGCCTCCCGGGATGCGTTGCCCTGCGTGGCTTTTTTCGGTATCGGCCCAGTCCCGCCACGGGTGATTCAGCAAAGCATTTTTTCGATAGGGCTCGAGGTATTGGACGAGTTCCACGCGCTTCAGGTCCGTGAAGCTAGAGCAAACGCCCACGTGTTGCAGTGCGCCGGAATCGTCGAAAAGTCCCAGCAATAATGAACCGACCTTGGTTCCATCGCCGTTCTTGTGCCAACGAAACCCCGCCACAACGCAATCG
>JALYJH010000316.1 GCA_030775415.1 Acidobacteriota bacterium
CGGAATCTAGAGATTTTTCAGGCGGAACACGCCATGTTTTCGTTTCACTATGCAACTTCGGAGGCGCCGAAGTATCCGCTCGCCGGCGGCGGCACCATTTCGAGTACGGAGGCATCGCTTATGGAGCGCCCCGAAAGCGTCCTGCTTCTGAATTCCTACAATGCGCGCGGCGAGGTGTGGACCGACGACATTCCACTGCAGATCGTGAGCCCGTCTGTGAGTGATCCCACGAGGGCTCCAGCGGGACACCACACCGTGAAGATCGAAGGTACCCTTCCCTACGGGCTCAAGGAAGGCCCCAAATACTGGGACAACATCAAGGACCAAGTTGCTGAAAAGGTCTTTGGCCGATTGCGGCGCGCGGCTCCCAATCTTACGCCGGACAAAGTGCTCGCGAAATTCCTAGAAAGCCCGCTCGACATTGAAAGGATGAATCCCGCCATGTGGCGCGGTAGCGCGCACCATGGCGATAGGCGCGTTCCACAGTTCGCGTCCTATAAAATGCCTATACCCGGCCTGTATCAGACCGGAGCCTGTACCGCTCCCGGCGGATCGATTACTGGCATGCCGGGGCGCAATGCGGCTAGCGCATTACTGAAAGACTTGGGTAGTAGCCTCGAAGCCGTTGTCGGCAAGAAATCGTAACGGAGGATGTCCGTGGTGAGTGACATTATGTTGGCGCGGACGGCCCTGGCCTCAGCGGCGCTCGTTTTTATCGCAATCGCCGGGAATGCGCAGCAGGCCGCAAAACAGGAAGTCCCCGATAATATTGCCGGCAGCGCTGCGCCCGCGCAGCCACTTCCTTACAGCCACAAAACCCATATTTCACGCGGCCTGCAATGCCGGCAATGCCACACGAATCCCGACCCTGGCGGTCAAATGACTTTTCCTCCGGTTGCGACTTGCATGGGCTGCCACAACTCGGTCGCTAAAGAGCGGCCAGCCATTGTTAAGCTCACGGAAATGTCCAAGTCGGGTCAACCCATTCCCTGGGTTCGCGTGTATGAACTCACGCCGGGAGTGATCTGGTCCCATCGACGGCATCTCCAGGCGGGAATGCAATGTGTAATGTGCCACGGCCAAGTGGGCCAGCTAGATGCCATGGCTCAGACGACCGCCGTGATTAGCATGGCGAGCTGTATTACCTGCCACCAGGCGCACAAAGCCAGCACGGATTGTCAGACGTGCCACGCCTGGCCTAAGAACGAATAATCGATCTAGACAGGAGGGATTACTATTTCCCCGCTGGTGGCTTCAACGTTACTACAGGAGATGGCAACCGGGATCCCACTGGACCCGTAAATTCTTCTTTCGTTCCGTCGTCATAATATTGGACGAACTTCCAAACAAGGTCGGTAGCTTCTTTGGGGTTAATGCCGAGCATTCCGAACTCGACAAATTCGTACGGCTGCATCGTCCCGGTCCAGGTGGCGCCAATAATTTTGCCCGCGTCGTTCTTCTTGAATTCAATTTTCCAACCCGGCTTGAATTCAAAGTCATAGATATCGAGTCCAACCGGAAACTCGCCTTCGATCCTTGAGCAAGTTACTTTCTTCTCATTGGGAACCCGCATGGTGTACTTTTCGCGTGCTCCGGCTGTCGACTCTGTCGGGGCAATTCGAATATGGCCGAATGCCAACGAACCTAACGCCACTGTCATAACACTACTGAGCAGAAATCGATTGATGAAGGGCTGCTGCATTTGGTTGTTTTCCTTTTCTATGCTGGGAATCCGCCTCATTATCTTAATCCTGCTGATTCTCGAAAGCCAGCCGCGCCCTGTATACTTCTTCACTGGACGGCTCCCCCGTTGTAGGCGTAGAGCCAAGCCGGCGGGACGTTTAGGTTACCTATGTGTTGGCGCGGCCAAACACGTCGGGGATGTCTCCTGGAACCAGTTTTCCGGCGGACCAGTTTCTTCCCGCCGTAACGCCGCTCACCCGGCGTTTACTGGTCTATTTTGATTCCGGCGCTTATAGGTCCGTGCGGCAAAGGGAGGCGGTATGTGTGACTACTCTTTAGGCGGTTTACCCAATCGGCTGTCTGTGGACGGCGAAGAGTTAATTGCCCACAGGTTCTCGACGCACTTGATGGGCTTGACTTCGCCGGCAGATTTGCAAAACAAAATGCGCGAGGCACAGCAGCGGGACCAAAGTCTCTGGCATCGGATCAAGAGTTTATTCGCTCCGGCGTCCGATTCCAGCCCGGTGTGAGCAGTCTGCGTTCCTCCGGGTGCTCGCTTGGTGTTGGAGGGTATTCCGGTGGATCTCAGATGTAAATGGAGCGTCGGCGCGGACGAAAGCGTATTCTTCGTGCAAACCAGCGATGTGAATACCTATTGCGACGCACTTCACTTCCGGACGGGATTCCAGGTTCTGCTGCAGAAGGTTTGGCTCCCGCGAGCGAAGCCTCGCCGCTTAGGACAGTCGCTGCGGACTCTTTCTTGTCTGCCATTTCTTTTCGTTTTGCCAAGTGAAAAAACCCTCCTCAACTGTGCCTTGTTTACGGAGGTATGCATTATTAGGACCCGTGACAATCGACGCCGCTATGCAGGGCGGCGTCCGACACCGGGTGCAAAAGGAGGATAGGTTCGAGGATACAGCACCTGTCGCTCAAGAAAGAAATCAGTTAGAGCCGCGCAGGCCTCGGCGAATTCGGGATGTCGATCAAATTCGTGCGGAACACCCGCGAATGTGTGCAACTCGCACGAAACCTTGGCCCCGCGAAGCACCTGCAACAAACGCTGGCTGTTTTCCGGAGGGATGGTCACATCCGACAAACCGTGGAAAATCACAGTGGGCGGGTAGCCCTCTTTAATATGAGTGATGGGGCTGGCGTCATGGATCGCTGCCTCGTCGCTGCCGGGAGGCATCAACGCCTGTGCCACGTTCGTCACGTCGGTTTCCGGATAGAACGCGACGCAAGCCGCAAGCTCGGCGTCCGGCTGACCTGCGGTAAATAGCGCGATGTGCCCTCCGGCCGAATGGCCCACGATCGCGATGCGTTTGGGGTCGATACCGAGCGAACCGGCCTGGGTCCGCACCCAGCGGATATGGGTCTTTGCGTCGTCGATTTGCGCAGGCCACTTCGCCGCACTGCTCAAGCGGTATTGCGCCGCAATCGACACGTAGCCGCGCGCTGTGATCGGCATCACCTGGGCTGCGAGTGTCTCCTTGCTTCCGAGAGCAAACCCGCCGCCGTGAAAATGTACTAACGCCATGTGCTTCTCGGTTCCCGCCGGCGGTCTGTAAACATCACAATGAAGATTGGCATCGCCGCCTTTGCCAACTACGACATCTTTTTCCACTTTGACGCCGGACGCGTTGATCGTATTGGAAGTTTGCGCGGCAAACCCGATACCGCTCACTGAGTGCCCGAGCGCGGCAGCGCCGCTCATCCGTAGAAAAGTTCGGCGAACGATCGGCAGGTTGTTAGACATAGGCGGATTATACATGGCTATAAACGCCGGAGTCAAAATAGACCAGTAAACGCCGCGTGAGCGGCGTTACGGCCGCAAGAAACTAGGCCGCCGGAAAACTGGTTCCAGCAGACATCCCCAACGTGTTTGTGGAACACCAGAGAGGTGTACACAGTGGAGTTATACGCGCGTGTCCGGCGAGGGTGATCGTCGACAAGATGAGCGAGCCGGCCGCTAAAGTCCGACTAGGCTGCCTGGCGAGGTGGCCCGGCAGTCCGGGCGGGCGCGCGAAATAGTGCGGAAGATTCTGTTGGTACTCGGTGCCGCCCGACTACCGGATGCGGACGATCTCGTTCGATGCCGTCAAGCACCTGCTCCTGTGCCGGATCGAGCGGCGGCCAGCGGGGCTGGATCTGGAGAACTATCCACATCTACCCACGGCGCAAGTGGCGACCACTGCGGCCGCCGACTACCTGGCGCTTCTGCTGGAAAAAGCATTGAAGGCCTGCTGATATGGACACGCCTCAAGTCCTGCTCGACCATCATCTGAAAACGCTGCGGCTACCGACGTTCCTGCGCGAGTACGACAAAGTTGCGCAGCAATGCGCCGCCGAGGGTGTGGACTTTCCGTGTTACCTGCTGCGCTTGAGCGAACTGGAACTGCTGGACCGCGAACGGCGCGCCACCGAACGCCGCATCAGCCAAGCCAAGTTCGACGTGGTCAACAGTCTGGACACCTTCGACTTCCTGGCGATCCCATCCTTAAATAAGTCGCTGGTGTTGATCTAGCCCGTTGCGAGTTCATCCAGCGCAAGGAGAACATCCTGGCGTTAGGAAACTCGGGCACCGGGAAAACACACATGGCTCTGGCCTTGTCCAAAACAGGCGCCGAACTGCTGTTCGAGGTCTTTAGCCGGCGTTACGAACGCAGCGCCACGCTGGTCACCAG
>JALYJH010000317.1 GCA_030775415.1 Acidobacteriota bacterium
CTCGAAGACACGCTGGTGATCGGCGGTACGGAGTTTGGGCGCACGCCTGCGATTCAAACCGCCAACGAAATGGTAGGCGGCGGCGTGGTCAACGGCCGCGATCACAATCACTACGGATTTTCGTTGTGGATGGCCGGAGGTGGCATCAAGGGCGGCATCACTCACGGCGCCACGGATGACTTCGGCTACAAAGCCGTCGAGAAACCGACCCACGTGCATGACCTGCACGCCACCATTTTGTATCTCCTCGGCATCGATCACTTGAAACTCACGTACCCGTACAGCGGACGTGATTTCCGTCTGACCGACACGGCAGGGGAGGTCATCCATGACATCGTGGCCTAGCACCCGGTACCTGATCGCCGGAATGCTGGCGGTGGGTTGTATTGCTTTCGGGCAGCAACCCACCGGCTCGCCAGCTCAGCAAAAACCCGGAGTGGCGGGCGTGCAGGCGCCCATGTCGTTCTTAATTCCGGACGCGCAATACATAATCGAGGCCAACGGGATTAAAGGCGGCCCCGATTGGTTAGCGATCACAGAAGATTCGGTGTGGACGAACAGCCGCGGCACTAATATGGTTTTCCGCATGGATCCGAAAACGGATCAGGTACTGGCAACCGTGCCGGTTCCGAAGCCCTGTTCCGGTTTTGCGGTCGCGGCGGGAACGCTGTGGTCGCCAAGCTGCGATGAGCACGTCATCTATCGCATCGATCTGAAGACGAATGAGGTGCTGGCGAAGGTACCCGTGGGTCCGGCCAACACTGAGGGCGGCATCGCCTTCGGCGCGGGCTCGGCGTGGATGCCGAGCGATCCGAAAGGCATCGTGTCGCGCATCGACCCTGCCACCAACAAGGTGATTGCCGAGATCGCAGTGCCTCAGGATTCCTTCACGGCGGTCTATGGCTACAACCTGGTATGGGTTTCAAGCACTGCCAAGAGCGTGGTTAGCGTAATTCATCCGGCCAGCAATAAGGTGATTGCCGAGATTCCGGTGGGCCCCAATCCGCGCTTCATGGCGGCGGGCGAAGGCTTCGTTTGGACGCTCAATCAAGGTAGCGGAACAGTGACGAAGATCGATCCGCGAACCATGAAAGTGGTCGCGACGATCGATGCCGGGGTGCCAGGCACTGGAGGGGATATCGCGACCGGCGAAGGCGGTCTGTGGGTCACGCAGAAGTCCATCCCGGTTTCGCGCATCGATCCCGCGTCAAATAAGGTGACGGCGCAGTTGGTAGGTCCCGGCGGCGATGCCATGCGGATCGGCCACGGCTACGTATGGCTGTCGAACGGCAGAGAAGGTAAAGTATGGCGCTTCCTGCCGCAGAAAGCGATTAGCGCTGCTCCGCATCCTTGGACCGACGATGCCCAGCAGGTGGATCTCGATGGCGATGGCAAGACCGATCTATTAGTGGAAGACTTGGCCACGTTCATTCCCGGGGAACCCGTCAAATTTCACATGAAGGTGGTGAATCCGAAAGCCGGGTCGAGCTTCATTTTGAAAACCAACCTAAACGGCAAGTCCGCGGAGAATGCATTCGCGCTCAGCGGCGATGAGATGGTGGCGACCCTGGATGGCCCCGAACCGCGCTGGATCCACTATTCGGTGTGCGTCAAGGCATCAACGAAGTGCAGTCCGCTGCTGGTTGTGGCTTCGCCGACTACGAGCAACGCGTATGCCACGGCAAAAGTGAAGTTCGTTCCCAATACCTTCATGGTGCCGCCGCCGCCCACGATCGGCGATTACACCTGGAAGATCCTCGAGCCCGAAATCCTCAAGGAAGATTTCGGGGCGCTCATGCACACTGTGGGCCGCACGACTCCGGCCACCATCACGGTAGACGAAGATTATGGTGAGCTGAAACGGCATCGTTGGGAGTTCCAGCACGCGACGTCCTTCGCCTATGGAATTCTTTCGGCTGACGGCACCGAGGAAATCGCGTGCGTCTACGTGAATCCCAGCAAGAAGCAGGGTTACGATGCGACCGTGCGCTTCCTGCTCACGGAGCGCGCCGCGAAAGAGAACCTCCAGCCGCTACTCGAAAGTAAAGTCCGCGAATGGATCAAAACCAGTTGGCCGTTCGCGAAAGTGGCGTTCCCCGGCATTGATGTCAGTACGTCGGACTGGAACGCGCTGCCCGACGCAGGCAGATAGATCTTGTTTTGGCGAGAGCGCGAGAACGCCAGCTCTCAGGCTACCCTGTGAGCTTTCTTTTACGGCTCTAATGCACTTCACGGTATGGCGCGAGAGGGATTATCAGGGGACGTGGGCAATGGCGTAGGGCCTCGCTTCGGTCGAACTCTATAGCGCCTCCACCGGCCCCATAGCGACAAGCCCGTTGTCGCTACTAAATTGCGGCCGCCTGTCCCGCTAGCGCAAGAAGACTAACTTATAATCACCTTTTAGGCCGGCGGCCCAGCGTTATGCATATGACAGGGGATGCATAGACATCGAGGAGAAAGCTCTGCCCCGACAAAGATAGAAATGGCGGAGAGAGAGGGATTCGAACCCTCGTTAGAGTTTCCCCTAAACACGCTTTCCAAGCGTGCGCCTTCAACCACTCGGCCATCTCTCCGTCGGGGGGCGAATAACAAGTTTAGCGCGGCGGCGCCCTTCAGTGCACGTTTTTCCCGCCGGCGTGAATAAGTGATCGCGGAGACCCGTACGCGCAGAGGCTCGCGCCCGAATTGTGCTTTCATGGAAAGGTGCCTCAACGATTCGACGAACCGCGTATCGCACTCAATCGCATCTATACCAAGCGCGGCGATTCGGGTGAAACGGGATTGGTGGGCGGGCAGCGGGTCGCGAAAGACACCCCGCGCATTGAGGCCTACGGCTCGGTGGACGAGCTGAATTCCTTGATCGGCTTGGCCACTGTTTCCTGCGCGGAAGATTCGCGACTCGCGCTACTGGCTGCGATCCTGCGCCGCGTGCAACATGAATT
Organism: Acidobacteriota bacterium; assembly: GCA_030775415.1. Classification (GTDB taxonomy): domain Bacteria; phylum Acidobacteriota; class Terriglobia; order Bryobacterales; family Bryobacteraceae; genus Palsa-187. Next base: position 2,943 of record JALYJH010000317.1, read on the forward strand.
ATTCAACCTGGGGTCGATTTTGGCGACGGAATCCGCCGACGTGCACCCCCATCAGCCGCGCATCACTACCGCCGAGATCGCGCAACTGGAGCGTGAAATCGACTCCATGAATGCGGATCTGCCTGCGCTTCGCAGCTTCGTTTTGCCGGGGGGGACGCGCCTGAGCGCCGAACTCCACGTAACGCGCACGGTCTGCCGCCGCGTGGAGCGGCTGGTGGTCGCGATGGCTCGCCACGAATCTGTGCCACCGGAAGTGATTCCGTATTTGAATCGCCTCAGCGATGCAATGTTCGTGTGGAGCCGCTGGGTGAATCACGTGTTGGGTGTTCCCGAAGTGCTGTGGGAGCCGAACGCCGCTGCTTCAGGCGGTGAAGATTTGCCGTAGGGCTTCATCTACTTCCTTAAAGCGAAATTGAAAACCAGCGCGGCTGGCGGCTTCCGGGATGACGCGCTGGCTGGCCAGTACGATCTGAGACATCTCGCCCATGAGAAATTTGAGAGCTGCCGCGGGGACCGGAAAAACCGCGGGGCGATGCAAGGCCGCGGCCAATTCGCGCGTAAAAGTAGCGTTGGTCACGGGACTCGGAGCCACGGCATTCACGGCGTCCCGCAGGGCTGCGTTCGCGATGGAAAATTCCACTAGCGCGGCCAGGTCATCCAGGTGAATCCATGAGGTCCACTGCTTGCCATCTGCTAAACGCCCGCCGACGCCAAAGCGGAAGGGGAGAGCCATCTTTGCGAGTGCGCCGCCTCCGCGCCCGAGCACAACGCCGATGCGCGGCGTCACGACGCGCACGCCAAATTCCTCGGCAGTGACCGCTTCTTGCTCCCACGCCATGGCAACTTGCGCCAGAAAGCCGGCACCCGGCGACGATTCCTCCGTGAGTATTTCATCGCCTCGCGAGCCGTAGTAGCCGATGGCGGACGCGCTGATCAGCACAGCGGGCGGCTGCTTCCGAAGAGCGGCCACCAGGCTTTGCGTGCCCTGAACACGGCTGTTCATGATGCGTTCTTTCGCCGCCGCCGTCCAGCGCTGCGCTACGGGTTCACCCGCGAGATGCACGACAGCGCCGCATCCCTCGAAAAGTTCGGAGCGGGGCGGAGTCCGCAGCGAAACCGCAGTGACAACGTGGCCGCTCGCGCGCAGACGCTCCGCGATGGCGCGTCCGATAAAGCCCGATCCTCCGGTGATGGCGACCTTCATAGGAGTTCGCGGATGTAAGCGTCAACATCCGTTTTCCGCCTCATCCCCTCCAGGTTCATGGAGCGCGTCATCCCAAAGATTTCTCGTTCGGGCCAGGGGCGATCATGCAGACCGAAGCACCATAGAATGTTGGCATAGGTGTTGGGATCGCGCCCATCCAAGGCATAACGATCATGCAAATAGACCATCGTCGCCAGCGCCTTCTCGGG
>JALYJH010000318.1 GCA_030775415.1 Acidobacteriota bacterium
CCGCCAAGTCACCGGCGCGATAGATTGTACCCTCTGTTGCCGCGAGTCGATCTACGCTACTCATGACATCCAGCACATACGGCACCAGCGGCTCGATATCTCTCTTAACGCCGATCACATGCTCCCTCCACCAGCCGCGCCAGTAGCCGGTCTCGACCGCGGGATGATCAAAATCGTTATACGCGATGTATTCGATTCCCTCCGCCAGTAGGTACGTCTTGAGCGCCTGCGGGCCGCGAAAAAACGGCATCCCCGGCGGCAGGCTGGCGATTCCAATCCAGTCTGCATTGAATATGCGATGTGTCCGGTAATTCAGAAGCGACGGCAACGGCAGAAGCGCGTAGACCGACGCTCCCGCCGGCAGCACGGATTCCAGGCGCTGATACTCCGCTATTCGTTCGCGAGGAAACGCTGGCTGCCGATCCGCGATCTGAGCGGGCAGTGACCTCAGCGCTGAAATTCTCTGGCTCACCGCCGTCGCGGCGTAGAACACCCACAGCGGCGCCATCATGCAGGCGAGTATCGCCGCCATCCTTGGCGCGCGCCGCAGAGCGTATGCCCCCACCAGCAGAGATCCCAAGCCCAGCGGCTGCATATAGCGAAAAAGAGTACGCGTGTCGGTCAGCGGAGCCGCCAATGGAATCGCCAATCCCAGGGCTAAAGCGGCCGCGCAGAATGGGACGTGTTCCCCGCGAAGCAGGAAAGTGGTCACCAACAGCGGCACCAGGAGGAATAGAATGCTGGGATCGGAAAGGGATCGAAAAAGGGATTGCGCCTGATTGAGCCAAGTCGTCTGATAGGAAGAACCCATGCCTGCCGCCTGATACCCTTTGAACAGCGGATAGATCGGCGTTCCGGAAGATCGATACGACAGCAGGCACCACGGAACAATCGCCGCGCAGGCCGCCGCTACCATCCGCCACCACCCGGCGGCTCCCCGTACCCCCTCTCGATAAAGGGTCGAAATCAGCAGCGCGACCGTCAACAGCACCACCGCCACAACGTAGCTGCCGCGCAGCGAGCACAACGCGGCCAATAACAGCCCGGCCAACACCATCGACCGTCTCTGGACAGTGCGAAAGAGTGCGATCCACAGCACCAAGCCAGTCGCCTGACTCATGGTGTTGTTCCGCAAAATCGGAACCAACAGCACGGCCACCGTTCCCAGCACCGCCCACAACTGCTTGCTAAAGCCGCGCAGCGAGCCGAAGATCAAGCCGCCCAGAAGAATCATGGCAATACCCGAGTCAAGCATATTCATGCCTTTTTCGGATCCCACCGCAATGGTCAAAGCGTGCAGCAGGGATTGCCCGCCGTAGGAGAGCAGCCGCCTAAAACTAAACGGCTCCATCAGCGTTCCCGTATCCAAAAAGCGCCGCGCAAAAGTGAAATACGCGAGGTAGTCGTCATAGGGCTCCGCCGCGCGCGAAGCAACCGACGGCGCGTACCAAAGAAGCAATGCCAGGCCTAGAATAAAGGCGCCTCCCCATCCCCACTTGCGCGGCCGGAACCAAACGGCGCCCAGCCCACAACCGATCACCCCGATACTTACCAGCGCCGCCCGGTTCGCCAGGCCGCAAAGCGCCAACGCGCCGCCGAGCGCAATCACAACCGCCATGCCCCAGCACGCGCACAGCGCCCATTCGCAATCTTCTTCGGCCACTCCCGCCACGCGTGCCGCCGCCACCCCCCAGCCCACGAAGGAGAATGTAATCGCCAGCCCCCAGGCGAACGCCACCCAATAAGAGAAAGAAACCACCAACTCATATGTCGGCTGCCCGCAAGGGAGTCTTTATGTCGCGCGCATCGGCTGAACTCGACTGGCCTTTTAAATGCTCGCTCATGGGAACCCATGAGTGAATTGGATTCGACCGACCGCGGCCTTTACCCCAACCGGCACGGCTTCGCTGCCTGGTTCGGCGGCATCTGGTGCCGCCTGTTTCACCGCCGCGTCATGTTGCCGATTCACGGTTATTATCAATGCCGTAGATGCTTCCGCCGCATCCCCATTTCCTTCGAAACCGGCGAGGGCAGCGAGCGTCGCTAACGCCTCTCCGCTGGAAGCCATAATAAGGTTTGCGACCGTTCCAGCCCCTATTCAAAAATTCCCACCTGGCAACCATTGCCGGTAATTTCTGGCCGCGGCCCGCTAGCGAACAGCGCTGGCCCGTCACCGACGTTCTCTGTGAGCCCGAGCCCGGCGTGCAGATTCTGATCCGCTCCCAGACCCCGGAACGCCCCCACGCCGAATTGATTCTGGTCCATGGTCTCGAAGGATCGAGCGAGTCCGGCTACGCTCGCAGCATGGCCGCCGCCGCGCTGGCTGCCGGCTTCGCCACTCATCGCTACAATATGCGCGGCTGCGGCGGGTCCCCTTGGCATCGCAATGCGAACTATCATTCCGGCCAGACCGGCGACTTGCTCTTTCTCGCTCGCGAACGCCAGCGCGCCAGCGGCCTGCCCATCTTCGCCGTCGGCTATTCACTCGGCGGCAACGTCGTCCTGAAACTCGCCGGTGAGTTAGGCGAGCAGGGCCAGGAACTCTTCGCCGGAATTTGTGCCGTCTCCACTCCGATAGATCTGGCCGCGTCCGTCGCAGCTACAGGGCAACCCCGCAACATTCTCTACCGCCGCCGTTTCGTCAAAAGATTGAAAGAACGAGTCCGCCGCCGCAACCCGCAGGCCCCCGACCTGTTCCCGCTCGGCCCCCTTTCGCAAGTCCGCACCATCTACGATTTCGACGACCTCTACACCGCCAAAATCTTCGGCTTCGGCACCGCCGCCAACTATTACCGCACCCAGTCCTCGAACCAGTTTCTGGAACACATCCGCATTCCCACTCTTTTAATACAAGCCAAAGACGATCCCCTGGTCCCCTTCGAAATGTACTCTCACCCCGCTCTTACGAAGAATCCCCACCTGCATTTAGTAGCAGTGGATCACGGCGGCCACCTGGGATTTCTGGACCGCCGCCCTCCGCGCCTGTGGCTGGACACACTCATCACGGACTGGTTGACCTCGACCCGGAACAAAGGCTCTTCCGCGAACGTATCCTAAGCACATGGGTGTGCCGCTCTTCGAAGCCGTCCGCTTAGCCTTCGAAGCCCTGCGCGCCAGCAAGCTCCGCAGCGCTCTTACGCTGCTCGGAGTCATGCTCTCGACCGCCACGCTGATTGCCGTGATAGCCATCATCCACGGCATGGACCTCTACGTCGCCAGCAGCGCCTCCACCATGGGCACCGACGGCTTCCGCGTGCTGCGCGCGGCCTTCGGCGGATTTCAAGATGCCAAAAAGTTTTTCGAAGCCCAGCAGAAGAACCCGCAGCTCACGCAAGAAGAATATGAATTCGTAAAGACCCGCACGAGCCTGGTGCGCGAAGCCGGCATTTCCGGAACGCGCCTGGGCACCGTTACCTACGTTGCCGACGCCGTCCCCGGAGTAGCCATCCAAGGCGTGACCCCCAACGCCGCCGTGATGAGCAACACGCAAACCGCCGTCGGCCGCTTCTTCAGCGACATCGATGAGCAGCGCCACTTAGCCGTGACCTTCATCGGCTCCGATCTTAAAGAACGCTTCTTTCCCAACGTCGACCCCGTCGGCAAAACCATCGCTATCGAAGGACTCCCCTTCGAAATCATCGGCACCGCGCAGTCCAAAGGCAGCCTGTTCGGCCAATCCCAGGACAACTACGTTTCCATCCCCGTCAGCACGTATTTCAAAATCTACGGCGACCGCTCCGGCATCGGCTACAACTTCCAGGCCCGCGATCGCGACACGCTGCAGCAGACGGTCGATGAGGTGCGCACCCTGATCCGCGCTCACCGTCATCTGACGCCGCGGCAGGACGACAACTTCTCCGTCATTTCCTCTGATTCCCTGGTGGGCCTGTGGGATTCGCTCACCGGTTCCATCGCCGCCATGGCCATTGCGGTCGTCAGCGTCTTCATGGTGGTGGGCGGAGTGGTGATCATGAACATCATGCTGGCGGTGGTGTCCGAGCGCACCCGCGAAATCGGCGTGCGCAAAAGCGTGGGCGCGCGCCACCGCGATATTCTCACGCAGTTCCTGTGCGAGTCGTCGATGCTCTCGGGCGCCGGTGGCCTCCTCGGCGTCTTGCTTGCCTGGACAGCCGCCATTTTAGTGCGCACGCTCACGCCGGTGCCGATGGAAGTGCCCGCGTATTCCGTGCTGCTGGGCGTCAGCCTCTCAATCGTTGTCGGTATATTTTTCGGCATCTATCCGGCCCGCAAAGCCGCGCGCCTGAACCCCATCGTCGCCATGAGGGAGGAGAGCTGATCATGAACCTGCTCTTCTCCGTCATCGCCCTGGCTCTCGATACGCTGCGCGC
>JALYJH010000319.1 GCA_030775415.1 Acidobacteriota bacterium
CATTCCTGAGTAAAAGGTAGCTACCACCACCTGAGGCAGGTTGATGGCGGGGAAAAGATCTACCGGCATGCCCAAAACGGCAACGCCGCCGAGCACAACGACCACCAGACAGATGACGATGATGAAGTAGGGATTGCGAATCGAAAAAGCCGCCATAGGTTTTACTTCTGGGCGTTTCCTTCATACGAAATGGACTGCAGCGGCTTCGGTTTAACGGTCTGTCCTGCCTTCAATCCGCTACGATCGCTAACAACGACTTGCTGGCCTGCCGCTAGACCGCTGGTAACGGCGACATAATCCGGCATCTGGATGCCGAGCGCGATCTGCTTGATTTGGATGCGATTGTCCGAATCCACAACCATCACGGAAGTCTGATCCCCTTGACGGTCGACGGCTTGTAAGGGGACAACCAGCGCCGCGGGATTGTTGCCGAGGGTAATGTCGGCTTCCGCATATGTCCCTGGGACCAGTTTCCCATCGATGTTTGGAATATCTACCTCGGTATGCATGGTGCGCGTGGCACCGCTGACGTCGACCGAGAAGCGCGCCACGTTGCCGCGAACCGTCAGGTCGTTTAACGCGGGGACCCGGACCGCGACCGGATCGCCGACATGGATATATTTCACATCCGACTCCGGAACCGGGATCACGAGTCGATAGAGACTCTCGTCCGAGAGCCGGACCAGCGGTGTGGCTTGAGTGGAAGTGGTCCCGGCCTGCATGAGGGCGCCGAGGTTGGCGTATCGCTGCGTGACCACGCCATCAAAGGGAGCCGTGATTTTCGAATAATCGTAAAGCGCCTGGTCGTGGCTCAGCTTGGCTTGGGCCACCGCCAATTGACTCTGCGCCGCCTGATACGTGCCCTTGGCCGCGTCCACTTGAGATTCCGCAGCCAGGTCCTTGCTTTCGGCATCGTCCACTTCCTGTTGGGCCACCAATCCCGGCTGCCCTTTAGCAACGCCGGCCAGACGCTGATATTGTAAATGCACCATGGTGTGCTGGGCCTTTGCGCGTCCCATTTCGCTTTCGGCGCGCGCTACCTGATCCTGCTGCGCCCGAATGGCAGCCTTGTCCTCATCCAGTTGCGCTTGCAGTTCGGGCACCTCGAGCACAGCCATAATCTGGCCTTTGCGCACGTGGGAGCCGTAGTCCACACTGAGTTCCTTAACATAGCCGGCTTCTTTGGCATAGACGTCGATTTCCTGGAAAGGCACCAGCTCCGAACTGAGCGTCAGCCGCTGTGCCACAGCCCGCAGCGTAACGGCGGCTGTTCCCACTTCTTGCACTTCTGAGTTCGGGGCTTCGCTGCTCTTGGCCGATACGTCTCGCCGGGTACAGGACGAGTTCAGCGCAATTGCTAGAATTCCGGCAAAGATTGCGGCTTTTCGCTGGGTTTTGGTCACTGCCGTTCGCTCCGGATTAGTTTCGCAAGTGTTTCGGTCGAAAAGTCGGGGGACAGGCAGAGTTGAATGATCTTTTGCTCATCGGTCTGTATTTTGGCCGCGGTTTCCGGAAGCTCCGCGGCAATTTCTAAAGGTATAGAAATAACGCCGTGACAATCGGCGTATAGCAGATCACCGGTTTGTATCTTCAAACCGAAAATCTCAACCGGGCCGCCGTAATCCACCATATGCATGTACGAGTGGGAGGCAGTCACAAACGGAGCGAATAGGGGGAATTTCAGGTTGCTTACAGCCGGCACATCGCGAACTGCACCATTCGTGATTGCACCGCCGCAGCCAAGCGCCTTGAGGATCGCAGAATGGACTTCGCCCAGGCAGGCTCCGCTACCTGGGATGGCGTCGACATCCTCGATAACCGCAATTTTAGGTAGAGGTAGGCGGCCAACGAAGTCCCACCAATCGGACCTATCGAGATAAGATTTGCCCGTAACCGGCGGGTTCGATGTACGGACTCTACTGGTGGATGCATAACCCAGGAGGCGCGATCCTGTGTACGTAGCGCAATGTAATCCTGGTCGCGTAAATCCTTCATTGCGCAACCTTACGCCGAATTGCTCAATTGCATTTGCGATCATGCAAGTATCGAACTGCTGGATAGCGTCAAGCTGATTGGAGGAGAGCACAATCGTTAATTTTTAGGAGAAACAGGCCCTGAAAACGACCTTCAACAGTTTTGCTGAGGGCACTCGAGTTTGACTGCTATATGAAGACTCACGGACTTGGTTCAAGGGCTCCCATGGCATCTGGTACCCCGAATGTAACTAATACCATTTCGAGGAGCCATACCAAGCGCTTGGTATTTTTTAAACAAAATCTTGGTAGTTAGCGTCCGCGGGCAAAAACATCGGTTAGCATGGAGTCGATGCTGGCACGAAAGGTCGGTCTGCCGTATTCCAGCCGAGGTGATGCAGACCGGGCATCCTTCAGTTCGCGCTTGGCTTTGCTCATCGGGTTTGGCGGTCTCCTGTTGATTATGGTTCTGGCGGGAATCGACGCTCTGCGGGTTTTTCAACGGTTCCGACGGAGCGACGAGCAGATCCGCAGCCGCTACCTTTCTCAAAATCACGTCTTGAACGACATCCGGTCCGATGTTTATCTTTCAGGAACCTACGTTAGGGATTATCTGCTTGAGCCGGATTCCGCCAGGGCCGAAGTATACCGGGGCAGTTTGGAAGACGTTCGAAAGCATATGGAGTCCGCGCTCGAAATCTACGGCCACCAAGCCACTCCCGCCGAAGCTCAGCATTATTCGGCACTGCGAACCGAGCTCATGGACTATTGGGCAATTCTTGCGCCCATTTTTCGATGGGATCCGATCGAAAGGCGCCGTTCAGGGTATACCTTTTTACGGGACGAAGTTTTCCCGCGCCGGCAGAACATGCTTGAGGTCGCCAATAGAATCGCGGCGATCAACGAACAACAACTCACTGCTGGGAATAACCAAGTAGTTTCGCTTCTCCTTCGTTTCCAAACGCGGGTGCTGGTCACCCTGGTGGCCGCGCTGGTGCTCGGTTTAGGAATGGCTGCATTCAGCACGCGCAGGATTCTGAAGCTGGAGGACCAGGCTCGCCTGCGCTATGAGGAAACGGCCGACGCCCGCAGCCAGCTCAAGGATCTCTCTGCGCGGCTGGTGCAGGCGCAGGAAACAGAGCGCCGCGCGCTTTCGCGGGAATTACATGATGAAGTGGGTCAGTCTCTCTCGGCGGTATTAGTTGAATTGCGCAACCTTTCCACAGGCCTGGGTATCCGATCCGCGGAACAGACGCGCAGCCACGTGGAGACCGTCAAAGGCTTGGTGGAAAGCACGGTTCGGGTGATTCGAAACATGGCTTTGCTGCTGCGGCCATCCATGCTGGACGACCTGGGGTTGATTCCAGCGCTCAAATGGCAGGCCCGTGAGTGCGCCAAGCGGACGTCTATGCAGGTGAGCGTCGCGACCGAAGTCGAGTCCGACGACCTTCCCGACCAATACAAAACCTGTGTATATCGAGTTGTTCAGGAGGCCTTGCACAATTGCGAACGCCACTCGCAGGCCACCGCCATCCGCATCAGCGTGGAGCAGAAACCTGATCGCTTGACGCTTGTCATCCAAGATGACGGGCGAGGCTTTGATGCACGGCAGATGAAAGGAGCGGGACTACTCGGGATACAGGAGCGCGTGGCACGCCTGGGAGGCACGGTGAGCGTGCACTCGAAACCAGGAGACGGAACCATCCTTTCGATAGAGTTGCCGCTCACGGAGGATCGGCGGAGTATGGAAACCAGTGGAACCCATTCACATACTGTTAGCTGACGATCACACAGTAATGCGGCGGGGTTTGCGGCTATTGCTCGAAAGCCAACCCGGATTCATGGTGGTGGCTGAGGCGGCAGATGGGCGGCAGGCGGTGGAGCAAGCCGAAGCCACGCAGCCGGATGTCGCGGTCCTCGATATCGCCATGCCGAATTTGAGCGGGATCGAAGCTGCGCAGCGTATTACCACAGCGGTTCCCCACACTGCTGTCGTGATTCTCAGCATGCACTCCGACGAAGGCTACGTTTTACGTGCTCTGAAGGCGGGCGCAAAAGGCTACCTGCTCAAAGATTCCCCCGAAGGTGATTTGATCGAGGCGATCAGGGCCGTGCATCAAGGAAAGACGTTCTTCAGCCCCGAGATCAGCAAGATGCTGGTGGAGGACTATGTTCGAGAAATCCGGACTCGAGGAGCAGCGGATGCTTACGATCTGCTGACCTCGCGTGAGCGTGAAATTCTACAGCTCGTAGCGGAACGCAAACTTACCAAGGAAATCGCCACCGAACTGAATCTCAGTCCTTACACCGTCGAGACGCATCGGCGGAACTTGCAGGAAAAGTTAAATCTGCACAGCCTTGCCGAGGTGAT
>JALYJH010000320.1 GCA_030775415.1 Acidobacteriota bacterium
GTCCTGGGCAGGGCCAAGCGGCGGAGATGTACGTTACGGGCGAGCGGCTCTTGAGGCGGGGGTAGGGACATGGCACAGGCGGCCAGTATTGCGGCGGCGAAAGTGGTGGCGATGTTGACGGATGCGAGTGCGGGGTTGGGTCCGGCAGTGGCGGAGATCGCGGCGAATGCCGGTGTAGAGCTGGTGGGAATCGGGGCTGAGAGCGTGATTGCGCAGAATGCGCCCGTGGCGTTGATGGAGAAGAGTTCGGCGGTGAAGTATCCAGTGGTATTGGTGTATTCGGACCGGGTGCAGAATTTGTTGACGGAAAAGTTTCGCAGCTTTTCGGGCAAGGTGCGGACGGTAGCTGAGGTGCGGGCTTCGCAGGACCGCATTGCGGGGCTAGAAGAAAAAGTACGGCTTTACGTGGACGCCGTTACGCAGGTGTTGGACGCGAAGCGCGGAGATTGGGGACAGGGGATGTTTTTTACGGGCGGGTACGAAGTGAAGTTCGATCCGGTGCAGCAGGGCGGGCTGAATGTTTTGCAGGTGGCCAAGGTGATTTTCGAAGTGGATTTGTCGGCTTGAGAGGGTGGGTATTGAATGTCGTGTTACGTATCGTCGAACAATAACCGGTTCTATGTGGCGCTGGAGACTGCTTATGGAGTGGTTCCGGGAGTGACTGGGCAACAGCGGATCCCGGGGGTGAAACTGGCGGCTCGGCAGGCGCTGGAGGAAACCTCGCGCCGGGACAAGTCGGGAAGCAGGACGTTTGTGGGGCTGCCGAATCGGATTCGCAAGCGGACGGCATTTCAGCTCAACACGTTTATGACGGACTGGATGAGTGGGGCAGCGGCTCCGAGTCATGGACCGTTGTTTCAGGCGGCGCTGGGTGGAACTCCCTTGGCGTTCGCGGGGGGGACGGTGGCGACTACCAGCGCTACCACGCAGATTGCTTTTTCGGCAGCGCATGGATTGAGCGTGGGGCAGGCGGTGGCCCATGCGGGAGAGATTCGATTCGTGGCGGGGATTCAGAACTCGACTACGGTATTTTTGGTGGCGCCGTTTAGCGGCGGCGTGGCGGCAGGAACGGTGTTGGGTCCGACGCTGACGTATCCGCTGGGAAGCGATTTGGGAAGCGTTTCCATTTTTGATTATTGGGATCCTAGCGACGCCGTGCAGCGAATTTTGAATGGGGCGGCGGTGGATTCGCTGAAGGTCAAGGTGAATGGGGACTTTCAGGAGTTTGTGTTTGCGGGGCCGGCGCAGGATCTGCTCGACAGCGCTAGTTTCACAAGCGGGCAAGGTGGATTGACGCAATTTCCGGGAGAGCCAGCGAGTGCGGACTTCGATTACAGCATTGTGCCAGGGCATTTAGGGCAAGTGTGGATGGGCGCGACTCCGGCGCAGTTCTTCACGCTGACGGGGGCGGAATTGGGGCTGAGTAATAAAGTGCAGTTGCGGGTGAAAGAGTTCGGGAGCGATTTCGCGCGCTGTATCGCGGCGGGGGAGCGGCAGGTGAATCTGAATTTCACGGTCTTTGAAATGGTGGACGCGCAGACAGCGGAGTTGTATCAGGCGGCGAGGCAGCGGTCTCCGGTTTCAGTGATGCTGCAACTGGGTGAGCAGGCGGGGCAATTGTTTGGAGCCTACATGCCGGCGATGGTGCCGGAGGTTCCGCAGTTTGACGATGCAGAGACGCGGCTGCAGTGGAAATTTCAAAACAGCCGGGCGCAGGGGGCGGTAAACGATGAGCTCTACATCGCATTCGCTTAGAGGAGAGGCGGAACATTCGTTTGATAGCGCGCTTTGGTTCGATGCGGAGTCGGCTGCGGGCGTGCGGTTCGCGATTGCGAGATTGACGTTTGGGCGGAGGCTGGATCTGGCGCGACGGATTCGGGAGATCGGACGGCGGGCGGAATTTTTAGCGGCGGGGGCGGAGGCGCGGGACAAGCTGGAGGCGGCGGTGGTGGGGGCGGAGGTGGATCGCGCGTATCTGGAGTGGGGGCTGCTGGCGGTAGAGGGGCTGACGATTGACGGCGAGGCGGCGACTCCGTTGACGGTGGTGGAGAAGGGTCCGCTGCCATTGGCCGCGGAGATTTTGGGGCGCGTGAAGGCGGAGTGCGGGTTGAGCGAGAGCGAAAGAAAAAACTAATCGTCGCATTCCATTTTCTGAGTGGGAATCAGGCCGGGTGGAAATGCGAGCCATGCAGACGGCAGGGGTTAGAGGGGACGCGGCGGTGCGGGTTCATTGCGGAGGAGCAGCGGGGGGCGCGGCGCGTGGTGTGGGCGCGGGGGCGGGCTGCGACGGAAGAGTGTCCGCGGTCATTGGTGACGCCGGAGAGTGTGGGGTGGGTGGAGTGGTTTTTCGCCTGGAAGAGTTTCGGCGGGGGCGGGCTGGCGGCGCTCAGGGCGAAGGAGGCGGACGTTATGTTGACGCTCGAAAAAGAATGGCGGGAGGCGAGGAATGGCAACCAACAGGACTTCTGACGGGCTGACTCGTTTGCTGGCGGCCAGCGGGCTGGGTAGCGGCGATGCGGTGGGCTCGGAGATGACGAGTATTGCGGATCAACTGCAACAGCAGCAGTCAATGAATGACGCTTTGATGCAGCAGACAGTGGCGGCGATGACGCAGCCGGAAAGCAGCGGCAGTAGTGGAGGATCGACGGGCAGTTCGATTCTGAGCACGATCGGGGGAGTGTTGAGCGGCGGGTTGGGGCTTGCGTCTGTGGTCTCGGGGCTGGCCGGGTTGTTTGGAGGCGGGGGAGATTCGAGTACGCCGGCGGCACTGCCGACTTATACGGCTCCGCTCCCCATCAATATAGATGCGGGATTCAGCGAGGGTGGGGGCGGAGCTTACGGAGTGGATTCGGCGCAGGGCGGCGCTCCGAGGGCGATGACGAATTCAACACAGGCTGCGCAAATCACGGTGCAGGTGCAGGCGATGGACAGCTCGTCGTTTTTGGATCATAGCCAGGATATAGCGCTGGCGGTGCGGCACGCGATGCTGCAGTCGACTGTGTTGAACGATGTAATTCGGGACGTGTAGCGTGGCGACATTTCCAACGTTAAAGACGGGTGCGGTGGCGCAGTATGGGTCGAGCCGGAGACGGGGGTTTGCTACGCGGGTATTCCGGTTTCTGGACGGGAGCGAACAGCGGTTTCAGGAATATTCCGCGCCGCTGCGGACTTGGACCATCCGGCTCAGTTTGCTGGACGAGGCGGAGCTTCGAGCGCTGGAAACATTTTTCACAGCGCAGGGAGGGCGGGCAGGGACGTTTGCGTTTCCCGATCCGTGGGACGGAACGGTGTACGCGAATTGCAGCTTCGGAGACGATCAACTGGCTACGCTATATGCCGGGGTGGGGCGCGGAACTGCAACCGTGACGGTTAGGGAGAACCGGAGTTGATGTTATTTTTTCCACAATTGACAACGGGGGCGGCGGCCCTCTACCCGGTAACCAAGCAGGGAACGCGGCGCAGCGTCTTGAACACGCTGGCAGGGGGAAACACGGTGTCTTATGCGGATCCAAGCGCGGCAATGGCGGGATGGCAAATGCGCGCTACGGGCCTGACGCTGGCGGAGTGGAATGCGATTGAGAGCTTGTTTCAGCAGACGTCGGGGATGGCGGGAACGTTTACGTTTCTAGACCCGGTGGGGAATCTTTTGCTCGAAAGTGAGAGCTTCGGCGCGGGGGCGTGGACGAAGGGCGCGTTGGTTGCTCTGACGGAGGGGATTGGCGATCCGTGGGGGACTGCACGTGCGACGGGGCTGGTGAACGCGGGGGGAGCGGCGGCGGGGGTGACGCAGGTGCTCGACGTTCCGGGGAACTTTCAATATTGTTTGAGCGTTTGGGCACGGAGTTCAGCGGGGTCAGCGGTGACATTAGCGATCGCGGATGTCAGCAGGAGCTTTGCGGTGGGGACGCAGTGGCGGAGGATTTTCCTCCCGGCGAATCCGGGACTAACGGGGGCGACTACGGTTACGTTTGCGGCAACGGTTGCGGCGGGCGGTTCGGTGGAGTTGTTCGGCATGCAGGTGGAGGCACAGATGGGACCGTCGGACTACAAGGCCACGACCGCGGTGGGCGGGGTGTATTCGAAGGCTCGGTTTGGGTCTGACGAACTCACGGTGACGGCGCAAGGGACGGATGTCTACGACGCGGTGATTCAGATTGTGAGCGCGGGGAGTTAACGAGATGCCGACGATCGATCAGTTCAAAGAGCAGGAGACGCCGCCGACTCCCTTATTCATTTTCGACTGCGCGCTGGCGTCGGGGAACACGGAGCGCTGGAGCACGCACGCCGTTAGCGTAGGCGGGAACGCTTATGCGCCGCGGTTATTGAAACACAATCTTGCGGCG
>JALYJH010000321.1 GCA_030775415.1 Acidobacteriota bacterium
GGACTCATCGGCGCGCTCCTGGCCAGCGTCTTTTCGCGATTGCTGCTGAATCGCCTGTTAGACGCGAAGTTCGCTTTCGACTGGAGCGCCACACTCCTCGCGGTGCTGCTGACCGCACTGCTGGCGCAAGCGTCCGGCTGGCTCGCCAGTTTCCGCATCCTGCGCCAGAAACCTCTTGAAGTTCTGCGCGAAGAGTAGGATTAAAAGTCAATTCCCGTTAGGATCTCGCTCGGCTTCTTATCAAACGCCTTCGAGATGGCGAGCAAGCTTTCAATGCTCGGCAGATTCGTCCCGCGCTCGATGGCGCTGATCTGCGAGACGCTAAGCTTGGTTTGCGTGGCCAGGTCTTTCAGAGACCAATCCCGCTCCACGCGCAGCATCTTGATCGAATGCCCAAGCCGTTCGCGCAGACGGTCCTGCGGAGACTTCCCCAGGCCGAAGGCCTCTACGGCGTTCTTTAACACCTGGCGCAGTTGCGTGAGGGAGAACGGTTTCGCTAGATAGTCGAAGACTTTCAATTTGAAAGTCTTCCGCATGTCTTCGAGCGATGGGTAGCCGGTGATGATGATCACGCACAGACCCGGCCAGCGCGTTATGAGTTGCTCCAGCACCTTGTCACCGCTGGCGTCGCCCATTTTCATGTCCAGCAGAACGATGTCGGGCAAAGTCTCTTCACAACTTTCGTAAAGATCGCGCGCGTTACCGAAGGCGCGTACCGAGTAGCTGCTCTCATCGGAGAGGAAGTCTTCAAGATACGTGCGGAAATCTGCGTCGTCGTCGAGAATCGCGATGGAAGCGATAGTTCCCTGAATGTTTTCGGGCATGAAAAGGGGCGTTTAGCCTTAGATTACACGACCCTTCCACTTCACGTGACGGCCCATCGCGGTATCCAGCGCACCGCGCAACAGGCTGGGCAGAATCGCGTAGATGCCGACGGGGGCTAGAATCGCCCGCGCCCAACCATACCACTGTGAGAGAGCCACGCTGGGTAACAACGCCCAGGCGACCCCAGCGGTGAACTGATGGCGTGTGCATAAAACAAGGAGCATAGGCAACCACAGCGCCCACGCGGCAGCCGTGAAAGCGACGCATATTCCGCGCCACGAGCTTATCTCCCCGAACCTTCGAGCATTGCGCGCGAAGTCAGCAGGACGAATGTGAACCCGGCCCAGCCGCGGCGCCCGCATCACGGCGAACTTCATGCGATGGAGCATCGCCAACTGCGCCATTTTGACGTCTTCGCAGAGGCAACCTAGCACTGCCCTATGTCCCCCGACGAATTCGTAGGCGGCGCGGTTCACGAGCACGCACTGGCCGTTAAACGCGGCTGCTGGATCCTTGCGCGGATCGATCCCGCAAAAGTACAGCGCTACTCCATAGGGACCTAAAGTGGATTCCAAAAGCGTGCGGTATTCCGCGCGCAGATAGACTGACAGAAAATCGAGCTTGGCGGATTCGGCGGCGGTGACCGCACTCTCGATAAACTCCGGCTCAAAGCGCGTGTCGGCATCGGCGAAAAGAATCCAGCGCGACGTGAGAACTCGCGCGCCCTCCATACACGCGTTGGATTTCCCCACCGCTCCGGCGAGCGGTTGCGGAGCCGGCAGAACACCGGCGCCGGCGGCATGCGCTTCCTGGGCGGTTTGATCCCGGGAGAAATCATTGACGACGATTACAGAATCTGGCGGCAGACTGCGGACGGCGGCTCCAATATTTCCTACCTCATTGCGGGCGGGAATCACCACCATGCAGTCCACTGGCTCCTTCTCCCTAACGCGTGGCAGTTCAGGCATCCCACAATAGTTCCGCCTGCTGCGCCAGACCAATGCGGCAAGCAGTAACCCGAGCGCGAGCGCCATCCAGATGCTGAGGTCCAACCTCACATTTTAGGGGATACTTCGACGCGAATGCGGTGATAACTATTTTTAATACAAAAACGCTGTTGCATTTGCATCCTTTTCCCTGTATGCTCGTACTCAAGAGACGAGATGAACCTCACGGATCCCAACCAGGCCCTCCGCCAGCGCGTCGCGCTCTCTTCCGCACTTATTTTGGTTGTTCAGGTGGTAGTACTTATTATTGGGGTCGGTGTAACCGGCCTCGCCTGAACGGCCCGATTCTTAAAGCTAAGGATCTTGGCCACTGGGCGAGGGGAAGCAACCCTCGGACAGTGGCTTTTGTGTTATTTAGGCTCTCCGTGAAGGGGCTCTTGGGTTCGTTTGGTAATTTTGGTTTTTAGAGAGTAGAAAAGGCTATGTCGACAAACCTGATGAATGGCGCGCAAATCGTTTTGGAGTGCTTAGCACGTGAAAAGGTGGAAGTTATCTTTGGCTACCCGGGCGGCGTGACATTGCCCTTCTACGACGCCATCTATGACTCGCCCATCAAGCATGTGCTGGTACGGCACGAGCAGAACGCCGCTTTCGCCGCCCAAGGCTACTCCCGGGCGACGGGCAAGGTGGGCGTGTGCTGCGCGACGTCGGGTCCCGGCGCTACCAACCTGGTGACGGGTCTGGTCGACGCCATGATGGATTCGATTCCTATCGTCGCCATCACGGGGCAAGTCACCAGTAAATTGATTGGAAGCGATGCTTTCCAGGAGGCGGACACGTTTGGGATTACGCGGTCCGGCACCAAGCACAATTTTCTTGTCAAAACCCTGGCGGAGCTTCCGCGTGCGATTCACGAGGCGTTTCATATTGCCTCCACGGGACGGCCAGGACCCGTGCTGGTCGACATCACCAAGGACGCGTTCCAGGCTAATGGACATTACACGCCAGTGACTTCGATTCATCTGCCGGGCTATCGCGTCTATACCGAAGGTCACGCCGGGCAGGTTCGCCGCGCGGCGCAGGCTATGTGGGAGGCGAAGCGTCCATTTGTGTATGCGGGCGGCGGCATCATCCACTCGGGGGCGCACGACGAACTGCGCCAATTGGTGGAAATGATCGACGCTCCCGCGGTCACCACTTTAATGGGATTGGGCGGGCTCGCGGCAAGCCATCCAAACTTCGTAAGCATGCCTGGCATGCACGGCAGCTACGCGGCCAACATGGGCATGACGGAGACCGATCTGCTGATCGCTCTTGGCTCGCGCTTCGACGATCGTGTAACGGGACGCCTCGCGGCATTCGCGCCGCACGCCAAGGTGATTCACGTGGATATTGATCCGGCCGAAGTGGGCAAGATTCGTACTCCGGATGTGCCGATTGTGGGCGACGTCAAGAAGGTGCTCGGCAAGATTCTGGAGGAACTGGAAGCCACCGCGCCGGAGATGAAGAGCAAGAACGCGACTGCGCGCGCGGCCTGGTGGGCGCAGATTAAGGACTGGCAGCGAGAGCATCCGCTCGAAGCAGTGTTCTCGACCGACGAAATCAAGCCGCAGCACCTAATGGCCGAAATTGATCGCCTCTCCGGGGGCGAAGCCATCGTTTGCAGCGACGTTGGCCAGCATCAGATGTGGGCCGCCCAATTGATCAAGTTCAATCATCCGCGGTTATGGATTAACTCCGGCGGTCTCGGTTCGATGGGCTTCGGAGTGCCATCGGCGCTAGGCGCGCAGTTCTCGCGGCCTGACAAATTGGTGTTTGCGATTTGCGGTGACGGCGGCTTCCAGATGTCCATTCCGGAACTCGCGACGATTGCGAATTTTGAATTGCCGGTGAAGATCATCGTCATGAACAATGGCTACCTGGGGATGATCCGCCAATGGCAGGAGCTATTCTATAACAACCGCCTATGTTCGGCGAAGCTGGATACATTCCCGGATCCAGAGAAGCTGGCGGGGGCTTATGGATTTAAGGGGCGCACTGTGGAACGCCCCAGCCAATTGCGGCAGGCGCTCGAGGACGCGGTGAATGAGCCCGGTCCTTATCTGTTGAACGTGCGCGTGTCGCCGTTTGAAAATGTATATCCAATGGTGCCGGCGGGGGGAGCTGTCAACGAAATGGTGTTGGCGCCGCCGCAGCCGGTGGAGGTTGGCTAAAGCGCACAGCAACGCGTTGTGCGCGGTCAGGAAGATTATATGTTGCAGTTGATTTCGTTACTGATGGAAAACAAGCCCGGTGCTCTCATGCGTGTCACGGGACTATTAAGCGCCCGCGGCTACAATATTGAGAGTTTGACGGTCGCGCGCACGCTTGATCCCCAGCTGTCGCGCATGAGCATCGTGGTGGACGTCGAGCCCAACCAGCGCGCCCAAGTGATCAAGCAGATGAACAAGCTGATCAACGTGCTGCAAGCCACGGACTTCACCGAAGGTTCCGCGGTGCGCCGCGAATTGGTACTCTTGCGCGTGCGCGCCAGTATGCAAAACCGCACCGCCATCCTCAGGGA
>JALYJH010000322.1 GCA_030775415.1 Acidobacteriota bacterium
CGTCATCATCCTGGGCTTGAGCGTGAACCGCTTCCACAAACAGCTCGAGTAAGAGTTTTTCCAGCCTCAACGCACTAACTCGCGAAGGAGTCCGACGGAGTGGAGTTGGTTCTAAGGGATGTTCCTAGACGTCCCGGACCATCCCCGGCCTGCTTGGTGGCAGGTCGGGGAAATCCCTTCCGGGCGGAGAGGAGGCGACTGTGATCAGCATAATTGTCACGATCGCTGCCGTGCTTACCATCACGGTTTCGGTTACCATCCGCGTTAGGCGGAGGTGATCGACCTTCGGGGCTGGTTATCCGGCCCCGATCCTTCTTGAGTATACGCCTATCCGGGCTGCCTTGGTACACTCAAATCAGATGGATTCTCGCCGGAAATTTCTGGGCAAAGTGGCCTCCGGATTAGCCGGAACGCTGGCTGCCGTGCCCGCGCGAGCCCTCGGCGCGAACGATCGCATCCGTGTCGGTATCATCGGCGTGGGTGATCGCGGACTGGAACTGCTCAACCAGATCCGCGCTTGCGAGAACGCGGAAATTGTGGGCTTCGCCGATATTTATAGCAAGCGCCTGGAAAAAGCCGCGAGTTTCGCGCCCAACGCGGCGACTTTCACGGACTACCGGCGCCTGCTCGACGATTCATCGCTCGACGCCGTGGTAATCGCCACGCCGCCGCACCTGCACTCCGAGCAATTCGCCGCCGCCCTCGACGCCGGCAAGCACGTGTATCAGGAAAAAACGCTGGCGAATACGCTCGGTCAGGCCAAGCGCATGCGAGCGTCCTATTTAAAGGATCGCAATAAGCACGTGGTTCAGATCGGCCATCAGGCGTGCTCCTTCGGACAGCTAGCCGACGTCGAGCAATTCCTCACGCCTGCCGGCTGCATCGGAAAAGTAAGCGCGCTGGTGATGCGGAACTACCGCAATACGCCGCGCGGTAAAGCGCAGTGGGCGCGGCCGGCGCTGCTGACCGCGGACGTGAATCCGCGGAATGTGATTTGGGAATCCTTCGATGCGGGCCCCTTCGATGCCAACCGGTTTATCCACTGGCGCTATTTTTGGGATTACTCCGGCGGTAACGTCTCGGAAAACATGAGCCAGCAATTGGCGTTCTGGTATCGTGCTCTCCAATTGCAAATTCCGCGATCGGCCACCATGAGCGGCGGCATCTATTTGTGGGACGATGGCCGCGAAACGCCGGACACCATGCATGTCTCGCTGGAGCAGCCGGAATATATGCAGGTGAGCTGGTCGTCCGGATTCGGCAATAACCAGTTGGGCGTCACCGAAGACTTGCTGGGCTCGCATGGAACGATTTCACGCGCCAATCACGTGCGCTACACGCCGCAGAAAATCAACCGGCCGGATGACGTCGAGCGCATGGGCCGCGCCGGGCACGTGCCGCACGCGCACATGGAAAATTTCTTCGCTTCGATCCGCAGCGGCCGCCCGCCGAATTGCCCCTTCGAAGTCGGCTATCGCGTGAACGTCGCCTGCATGATGGCGGTGGAAAGCTACCGCGCGGGCCGTACGATGCGATGGAACGCGGAAATCGAAGAGATCGTTTAGCGTTCCTGCCCATTGGCGAAACATATGGACTTCGGATACACCCCGGAACAGCAGCATCTGCGCAAGACCGTCCGCGCTTTCTGTGAAGCTGAGATAAAGCCTCACGTGATGGAGTGGGACGAATCGCAAACCTTCCCGGATCAGGTATTCCGCAAGTTAGGAGATCTCGGCGTGCTGGGCGCCGTCTTTCCTGAAAAATGGGGTGGCTCGGGCTATAGCTACGTCGATTATTCGCTGGTGATGGAGGAGTTGGCGCGCGTCGATCCCTCCGTCGCGCTGTGCGTCGCGGCGCACGTTTCGCTTTGTACCAATCACATCTATCTGGCTGGGAACGACGAGCAGAAGCAGCGCTACATTCCCAAGCTCGCGTCGGGCGAATGGATCGGCTCCTGGGCCTTGACCGAGCCGGAATCGGGTTCGGATGCTGGAGGAACTCACGCCAGAGCGGTCCGCGAGGGCGATGATTGGGTGATCAATGGCAGCAAGACTTTCACCACCAATGGCCAAGTGGCGGATCTATGCGTCGTCATGGCGGTGACGGATCGCGCGGCCTCGTCACATGGAATTTCGGCGTTCCTGGTGGAAAAAGGCACGCCGGGCTTTCGTCCCGGTAAGAAGGAAAACAAGCTGGGCATGCGCTGTTCGCCCACCAATGAGATGATCCTCGCCGATTGCCGCGTTCCCGCCTCGCAACTATGCGGCAAGCAAGGGGAAGGATTCGTGGATGCCCTGCGCATTCTCGACGGCGGCCGGATTTCGATTGCCGCCTTGGCTGTGGGCATCGCGCAGGGGGCCTACGAGGCGTCACTGCGCTATTCAAAGCAGCGTAAACAATTCGGACGCTTCATTTCGGAATTCCAGGCCATTCAGCACAAGCTAGCCGATATGGCGACGGATATTGACGCCTCCCGCCTCCTCACGTTGCGCGCTGCGTGGATGAAAGACAACGGCCAGAACGTCAACAAAGAGTCTTCGATGGCCAAACTGTTCGCCTCGGAAACCGCGGTTCGGGTGGCCGATGAGGCGGTGCAGGTTCACGGCGGCTACGGTTTTTTGAAAGACTACCCGGTGGAAAAATTCTATCGCGATGTAAAACTGTGCACCATCGGTGAGGGCACCAGCGAAATCCAGCGGTTGGTGATCGCACGCCAGCTTCTGAACACCGAGCGCCAGCATGGCTGAGCTTGCCGGCGAGGTGTTACGGGGCGACCTGCGCGCCCTGGCCCGCGCCGCCACGCTCATTGAAAACCAAAGTGCCGAAACTTTATTGAGGGAGCTTTCCCCGCATACCGGACGCGCCCTGATCTTGGGCGTCACCGGAGCCCCCGGCGCGGGTAAGAGCACGCTGTGCGATCGACTGATTTCACTGCTGCGCGCCGAGGGTAAAACCGTGGGCGTGATTGCCGTCGACCCCTCCAGTCCGCTTACCGGCGGCGCGATTCTCGGCGACCGCATCCGCATGCAGCAGCATCATGCAGACCCCGGAGTGTTCATTCGCTCCATGGCCACTCGTGGAATTCCAGGTGGGATCGCGCGCGCGACGGCCGATCTGGCGACACTGCTCGATGCCGCCGGGCGCGACGTTATTATCATCGAAACCGTGGGCGTGGGCCAGAGCGAAGTAGAAGTCGCCCGGCTTGCGCAGGTGACCATCCTCGTGACGGTTCCAGCGAGCGGAGACGATGTGCAGGCAATGAAAGCGGGTGTCCTCGAAATCGCCGACGTCTTTGTGATCAACAAGGCCGACTTGCCGGGGGCGGACAAACTGGAACAGGAACTGCACCAGATCGCGGGTGATCGTCCGCTCCTGCGCACCGTAGCCAGCGAAGGGCAGGGAATTGCCGAAGTGCTCCAGGCCGCCCGCACCTGCAAACGGGAAAAGCATTTTCGTCCCACGGAGGCGCCCCCGCGCATCGATCATCTGGGGATCGCCGTGCGCTCGCTCGACCAGGCGTTGAAGTTTTACCAAGCGCAATTGGGTTTGCACGTCACGATGCGGGAAACGGTGGCGCAAGAAAAAGTGAATGTGGCGATGCTGCCCTTAGGCGATCCCAGAATTGAATTATTAGAGCCATCCGAACCCGGCTCGGTCATCGCGAAGTTTATCGAGAAGCGCGGTGAAGGACTCCACCACGTGGCGCTCAAAGTTCCGGATCTTCTCACCTGCGTCGAGCGTCTGCGCTCCGCTGGGGCGCGCATTCTTAACGAGCCGCGCCCCGGCGCCGGCGGGCACTTGTACGTCTTTGTGCACCCCGCCTCCACCGGCGGCGTATTATTAGAACTCATACAAGCATGAACCCAAAAATTGGAATCATCGGCGGCAGCGGATTGTATTCGATGCCTGGATTTGAAGCGCAGGAAGAGCGCACAGTGGATACGCCCTGGGGCGCGCCCTCGGATGCGTACGTGGTGGGCAGACTCGCCGGCAAAGAAGTCGCGTTTCTGGCGCGCCACGGCCGCGGTCATCGCTTCTCCCCGTCGGAGCTGAATTTCCGCGCGAACATTTACGGCATGAAAATGTTGGGCGTGGAGCGCATTCTGTCGCTCAGCGCCGTCGGCTCCCTCAAGGAAGAACATCAACCGCTGGACTTCGTGATCCCGGACCAATTCGTCGACCGCACGCGCGGCCGCGTCTCTACATTTTTCGGCGATGGCCTGGTCGCTCACATTAGCTTCGCCCATCCCATCTGCTCGCAGTTGGCGCACGTCGCGCATCGTGCCGCCAAGACCTGCGGAGTCACTGCCAAGCTTGGCGGCACCTATC
>JALYJH010000323.1 GCA_030775415.1 Acidobacteriota bacterium
ACATTGGGCCACAGCTCGCTGACTTCGGTGTCCGCTTTGCCATAACGCTTGAACTCGAACGGCGATTTCATCAGGTTGCCGGTTTTGCGCTGGGTAAGGACCGCGCCACCCGGCATCGGCTGCCCGTCGTATTTAGCGAGCATTGGCTTGGGATCGAAAGTATCCACGTGCGACATGCCCCCATTTGAAAATAGGAAAATGACACGCTTCGCACGCGGCTTGAAATCCAGTTTCTTCAACATTCCCGGAGTGCCGCCGGCCGGTTCGGCAGCCTTGAGCGAAGTGCTGATCATGTTGGCGAATGCCAGCATGCCGAAGCCCCCGCCCACCCGGGCAAGAGCTTCACGGCGCGTAAAAGGACGAGGTTTGTGATTGCAAGACATGTTTTTTTCTCCTAGTTCAGGAACAAAAATTCGTTCGAGCTGAGCAGGGCCCAGCACAGAGCTTCGAGCGGCGTCTCCACGTTCTTCACTACAGGCGCCGTGGCGGGCGCAGGCATCGAAGACATGGAATCCTTCGCCGCATCGCCGTCAGGCTTGGCTGCGAAGGCCACCGCCGATAAACGAACATCGGCCCGAGTAGCAGGCTCAGTCCCGGCAGGCGCGGGCTCTTTAAGCAGAGCCACCGAGAAGCTCAGTTCGTCAAGCAGAGCCACCGAGAAGCTCAGTTCGTCGGCCGACGGTTCCCGTTGGTAAACGATCTCGAAGGCTTTGCGAACTTGGGCTTCCTGGCTTCCAGCTTCCTTAACGCGTTCGGCCAAACCCTCGGCCTGCTTGTGTACGAACTCGTTATTCAGGAAGTACAGGCGCTGCAGGGCGACGTTCGTGGTGTAGCGCCGCTCCGCCGACAGCGTTGGTAGCGGATAGTCGAACAGGATCTGGAATTCGTTGGGGAATACGCGGCTAACAGCGCCGTACATTCCGCGGCGAACCATCTTCGCATCCAACTCTTGACTGGGGCCGCCGACCTTCGCCATGTCGAGCTTGCCGGAGGCGGAGAGCAGACCGTCCCAGATTCCCTCGGCTTCCAGGCGCCGCCGGTTTCCGCGCCAGTAGAGCCGGTTGTCCTGATCCTTCGCGAGATTCATTTGAGAAGGCGCGGAGCTGAGTTGATAAGTCCGCGACATCACGATTTCCTTGATCAGCTTCTTCGGCGACATACCCTCATCCACGAACTTCGATGTGAGGTATTCGAGCAGCTCCGGGTTAGTGGGCCGTTCACCGGCAAACCCAAAGTTGTTGGGCGTGTCGACAATGCCAGTCCCCATGTTCCAGCGCCAGATACGATTTACAAACACACGCATCGCCAGCGGCTGCTTCACGATGTCTTCTGCCAACTCCATGCGGCCGCTGCCCTTGGTGAAAGGCTTTGGCTCGCCATCGGAGAGCACTTGCAGGAACGCCCGCGGAGCGTCTTCACCGAACGCATACGGACTGCCGCGCAGGAAGATTTTCAGGTCCGACGGATCCTTAACGTCCGCCAGGCCTGCGGCGATCGGATACTCCGGTGGCATGGCTTTCTTAAAGGCTTCGTTCTCCGCCTTCATGCGCTCAATGTGCGCCGCGAAATCCGGGCTGAGGCGGCGTTCGAGCGCCCAGTCAGTGAGCTTGAACAATCCGGGAGTTTTCTTTTCCTCCGCGTTTTCATTGATGGGCGATTCCGAGAGATCCTTCTCGAACATGTCCGTCCATATGTAGCTGGCTTCGCGGTCCATGCCCTTTAAATCGATTTGGTGCTGGATCAGCTTGCGTTTGATGCCGTTGGGCAGCGGATCGAACTTCTCGTTGGGATCTTTAATCTTGGCGAGCTGTTCTTCGTTCTCGGCCTTGATCTTGGCATGTTCTTTGTCGATCTCGACGGCCTTCAGATAGAAGCTGTGGGCCAGAGTCTTGGCCTGATCGGCGTCGCCTCCGCTGGCCATCATCTTCTGCCAGGGGACCAGGAAGCTATAGTTGGTCGGCTTCTTTTTGAGGAACTTGGTCCAGCGCTCCAGAATCTCAGGGTCCAGCTTATATTTGTCGGCAATGCTGGCGACGGTCGCGTACTTCTCGCTGCCGACACGCCACGCGGCCACCATGTATTCCTCGGTTTCAGAGAACAATACCTGGGCTTGCAAAGCAGAAAGCTGATCCTGAAATTCCTTCAGCTTTTTGTCTTTCTCTTCCAGTTCCTTCTTCTGTGCATCGTAGGCTTCCGACGTTTCCTTGGGCACCAGCGGATACGCGTGATAATTTGTGCTGGCGAAGACACCCGCCATGCGGTAGTAGTCTTTTTGCGGAATCGGATCGTACTTATGATCGTGGCAGCGCGCGCAGCCGACGGTCAGACCCAGGAGGGCCTTTGAAGTCGCATCCACCTTATCGTTCCATTCATCGGCGCGTTCGATGGCGGCGGGACTGTCATTC
Source organism: Acidobacteriota bacterium (assembly GCA_030775415.1). Taxonomy (GTDB): domain Bacteria; phylum Acidobacteriota; class Terriglobia; order Bryobacterales; family Bryobacteraceae; genus Palsa-187. Next base: position 2,406 of record JALYJH010000323.1, read on the forward strand.
ATCTGCCACATGCCCAGCCCGTTCAAACCCAGGCCCGGGACCATTTTGTCGCGAACCTTTTCGTCCATTTGATCGCCGGCCAGTTGCGCTTTCACGAAAGTGTCCCAGGACATGTCACTGTTGAACGCCTGAATCACCCAATCGCGGTAGGTGTAGGCTGACTTGTACTTCTCCTTGTGCATGTCCTTCTGCGCAATGCGGTAATCATCTTCGGCATAACGCGTGACGTCGAGCCAGTGCCGCGCCCACATTTCACCGAAGTGCGGCGAAGCCATCAAGCGGTCGACCACCTTCTCGTAAGCGTTCGGCGACTTGTCCGCCTCAAACGCCTTCACTTCCTCGTAAGTTGGCATCAGCCCCGTGAGCGTGTAAGTGACGCGCCGCAGCAGGGTCCGGCGATCGGCGCCGGCGACAGGCTTCAACCCTTCCTTCTCAAGCTTCGCGAGCACAAACTTATCTACGTTGTTGGCGGGCCAAGCGGCGTCCTTGGTCTTCGGCGGCTCGGGTTTAGCCAGTGGCTCGAAGGACCAGAAATGTTTCTGCTCCGGCCGGATCAAATAGGCGCCGGCTTGTGCTGAAACCTTCTCCACGGGCCAAACCGCGCCGTCCTTTACCCACGCCGTCAGATCGGCGATCTGCGCCTCTGAGAGGTGCCCATTCTTGGGCATTTTGATCTCGCTGGTCTGGCGGATGGCCGTGACCAACATGCTCTTTTCAGGCGCTCCTGGAACCACCGCGGGTCCGGACTTCCCGCCCTTCAACAAGCCCTCGATCGAGTCCAGACGCAACCCGCCCATCTGTGAATTGGTATGGCAGGCGAAGCAATTCTGCGCCAGCACCGGCCGCACACGGTTCTCAAAAAAGTCTTTTTGCTCCTGTGTAGGCGCGGTCGCCTGAGCCAGGAGCGTTAACGGCAAACAAATTATCCCAAGCAGAAGTGTTTTCATCTTTTCCTCTTTCTTGCAATCTCCGCCACGACGAAGTGGGGGAGCGGAACAGACAGGGTTCCGCTTGGGGGGTATAGCGATTAACTAAAACTCATACCTCAAAGCAAACTGCATGACGCGCGGACCAATATCCGACGTGTATTCGCCGAACGTGGAGGGGCTGGAAGCATCCAGATTTGGGTTTGTGAAATTCGCGTGATTGAAAGCGTTGAACGCTTCCCCGCGAAGCTGCAGGCGATGACCTTCGATCGGCAATCTAAAGTTCTTGGCGATCGAGATGTCGAAGTTAGTGATACCTGCCAGCCGAACCGAGGCCCGGGACCCTACGGAGCCGGCGTACATCGGAAGCCAGTTGGAGGCCGCCGCCGTCGAATTGGCAAACACCGCGGGAACCCCATTTGTGTCGTAGCCGTTCGGAGTGCTGTAGGAGGGATTAATGGGGGAGGCTATCGCCCCAAAGGAGAAGTTGGTAGGGTAAATTCCGTTGTAGAAAATAGACGAGGGCAATCCCGTGCGGAAACGAACGATGGTGGAAATCTGCCATCCTCCTACCGCCTCATCAACCCAGGTGGACGCGTTCTTCAGGAAGGTCTTGCCCTTCCCGAAGGGCAGTTCAACTACGAAATTGGCGTTAATGTTGTGCCGCGCATCGAAGTCTGAAGAACCACGATAGGCCGTGTAGTTGTAGGGATCGAGCATGATTCCCCCATACGAGCCGTATCCGGACTCGGCCCCGCCGCCACGGTCGATCGAGTGCCCTAGGGTATAGTTGAAGTCAAACGCAAATCCTTTGCTCAACGCATGGCGCAGCGTGACAGTCCCGCTGTTATAGGTGGCAGCGCCGGTATTGGTCCAGACGTTCAGACCACTCTGTTGGGGTGCATAGAAGCTCCAGCAACCAGTGGAACTGATGCAGTTGGGAAAAGATTTACCGTTCACCGTCTTTAGGCGGTCCGCCTGATTCAGGGTATCGG
>JALYJH010000324.1 GCA_030775415.1 Acidobacteriota bacterium
CCAAGGACATAGAGTATCCCTCGGCCGTCCTCGATCAGTTCAACTTCGCCGCCGCCGACCGCGAGCGCATCTTAAAGGGCAACGCGATGCGGCTTCTTCACCTATGAGCGGCCGCCGCCTTTAAGAAAAGTGCCGTCCTGAAGCTCGCGAAACGCCTCCCGGAGCTGCTCTTGGGTGTTCATCACGATTGGCCCTTGCCATGCCACCGGTTCCTGCAAAGGCTTGCCGGAAACCAGCAGGAAACGGATGCCGGCTTCGCCAGCCTCCACCTCCACTTCATCCCCGCGGTCGAACAGAATTAGCGAACGGTTGTCCGCAACCGTCGAGACTTTCACTTCCGCAGCGCCTGGGCGCTCCGTGAGAACCGCCTGCGGATCTGATGCGTTAGAAAACTTCCCGCTCCCCTCAAATACGTAGGCGAACGCGTGGCGCGTAGTCTCAACGGGCAGTCTCTTGCGCTTCCTAGCCGGCACCGACACATCCAGATAAATAGGATCTGCCGCAACCCCCTCTACGGGTCCCCTCATTCCCCAAAAATTTCCGCACACCACACGCACCTGCGTCCCGTCGTCGTCGGTGAGCTGCGGCACGTCCGCTCCCTTGACCTCCTGATAGCGCGGCTCCGTCATCTTCAGTGACGCTGGAAGATTTCCCCATAACTGGAATCCATGCATTCGGCCCAGTTGGTCGCCCTTGGGCATCTCCTGATGAATAATTCCCCGGCCTGCCGTCATCCACTGCACGTCGCCAGCGCTAATGACACCGCGGTTTCCAATACTGTCCCCGTGCTCGACATGACCTGCAAGCACATAAGTGATCGTCTCAATTCCGCGATGCGGATGCCAGGGAAATCCCGCCAGGTATTCCGCCGGAACATCATTGCGGAAATCGTCAAGCAGCAGGAATGGATCGAAGTCGGATGTCTTGCCGAAGCCGAAGGCACGGTGCAGATGCACGCCCGCGCCTTCGAGCGTCGGTTTGGATTTTACCAGCCTGTGAACCGGCCTAATGGACATAAAGCAGCCTCAGCGACAGTCTACCGCGAGCGCTAGCGTGTGAGCTCTCGCATGCCGTCCGCGCGCGCCGCGAATACGCGTGACGTCATCCCGAGGAACAAGCCGTGCTCCACCACACCCACCATTCCGTCAAGCGCTACTCCCAGCGCCCCTGGAGAAAGTTCGCCGTTCAGCGTGCAATCCAGAATATAGTGGCCGCCCTCGCTCATAAAAGCTTCCCGTTCGTTGCTTTTCCTCAGCGTTGGCACCGCGCCCAGTTGCCGTAGTTTTTGGGCCGTGGCCTCCCACCCGAAAGGAACCACCTCTATCGGGAGCACCCGTTGCCCCAGCCGCTCCACTAACTTCGACTCGTCCACGACAATGACGAAACAGTCGCTCACGCTCGCCACGATCTTCTCGCGCAGCAATGCCCCGCCCCGGCCCTTGATCAAGTCCAGACTGTGAATATCGACTTCATCGGCGCCATCGATGGTCAGATCGACACGTCTATCCGCGCTCAACTCCCCTAACGGTATGCCAAGAGAACGAGCCTGCGCCGCAGTCTGTCCAGAAGTCGGAATGCCTAGAATTTTCAGGCCCGATTTGACGCGCACTCCAATCGCGTCCACCGCGAATTTCGCGGTGGAACCGGTTCCCAGCCCCACCACCATGCCATCTTTAATTAGGGTTGCCGCGGCTTCCCCCGCCGCGCGTTTTAACGCATCGATCTCCATCAAATGCGCGCCGTGGCAGCCGTTTCCCGATGCGATTCCGTCAGGAACTCGAGCGCCACCGCGACACCGCCCTTGCGATGAGGAATTCCCGCGATCTCCAAGCCCATCTCGACGCCGCTGAGAGCGCCAGCCAGCATCAGGTCGTTGAAGTCGCCCAGGTGTCCGATGCGGAATGCCTTGTTGTTCAACTTACCCAATCCCCCGCCCAGCGGCATGTTGAAGCGCTCCAGACAAACCTTGCGCAGCTCATCCGCCGAATGCCCCGCCGGAGTATAAATGGCTGTCACCGAATTGCTGAATTCGTTAGGATCGAGAGCAACATTTTCCAGGCCCCACGCGCTCACCGCGCGCCGCGTTGCCTCGCCCAGCCGCCGGTGCCGGGCGAACACGTTCTGCAATCCCTCCTCGCGCAGCATTTGCAGGGCTTCTTTCAATCCGTAAAGCAGGTTGGTAGCCGGCGTATAGGGGAAGAACCCGTTTACATTGTGCGCAAGCATAGGCTCCCAATCCCAGTACGATCGCGGAAGCTTAGCCGACTTCGACGCCGCCAGCGCCTTGTCGCTCATTGCGTTGAATCCCAGGCCCGGCGGCAGCATCAACCCCTTCTGAGACCCGCCAACGGTAACGTCCACGCCCCATTCATCGTGCCGCAAATCAATCGAGCCAAGCGAAGAAATAGCATCCACAAGCAACAGCCCGGGATGTTGTGCGCGGTCGATCGCAGCGCGTACACCGGCCACCGAACTGGTGATACCCATGGAAGTCTCATTTTGTACCACGCACACGGCCTTGATCTGGTGATTGCGATCGTCGCTCAGCTTCGCTTCGACGATTTTTGGATCCACGCCGTGACGCCAATCCGTTTCCACCACATCTACATCCAACCCAAGTTTTTTCGCCACCTGAATCCACAGAGCCGAAAAATGGCCGACCTCGAACATCAAGATCCTGTCGCCCGTCGAGAGCGTATTCGTCAGCGCGCCCTCCCATGCCCCTGACCCGGAAGACGGGTAAATCACCACTTTTCCCGAAGTTTGGAAAATCTCTTTAATTCCCTCCAGAACTTCAAGACCCAGGCGTCCAAATTCCGGCCCGCGATGATCGATGGTAGGACGTGAAATCGCACGCAGGATCCGCTCCGGAACATTAGTAGGGCCAGGAAGTTGGACGAATTGGCGTCCGCTTATATACGACATTTGGTTACCGAACCTCATTATATCCTGCCATAGTAAGATCTACCCAGGAGTCAGTATGGAACCAGCGCTTGCCCTAAGTTTGTTCACCAGGTTAAGCCTGGCGTCGGCAGCCTGCGCGACGGCAAAGTCAACGCGTTTATTCCAGACCCGGTAGAAACAGCAAAAACCTCCAGCGCTGCCGAAGGTGTCGCCATCGATTCCAACGGCGTGATCTATGGAGCCGAGGTGGTTCCTAACGATCTCAAACGCTACGTAAAGAAATAGCTCCCGTCAGCGATGCCGTCCATGCAAATTCGAACGGTAATAAGGCTGCGGAGCATTTTGTCCCCGGTGCTTCCAGTCAGTCAATAAGCGCCAATAGTGAGCCAGCCATTTCCACATTGCCGCCTCCTTGGACAGCAACGTATCACAATTAACCGTGCGCGTCATGCGGCCGCGGCTTTGGCCACATCCGCCGCGCTGGCAAGCTTCTCGATGCCCCAGCACAGATCCATCACCTTCCGCGCCTGCGCCCCCGGAATCACGCCTTGCGCCAGGTCCGTGAACTTCGCTTCAAGCGCCGCATCGGACATTGGATTCTTCACGCTGCCGATTACGTTATCGATATATTTCTCCAGCTTCCGCCCGTCCTTCAGCGTCACGATCACTCGGGCTTGCTCCGGCCCGATCGCCGGATCAACCGTCGTCGCCACCCGGTCCCGTAGCGCCACTACCGCCGGATCTTTAGCCAGCATGTCACTGAACTGCCTCTCGCCGGCAGCGCCCTGCATCAATGCCACCGCCGCCGCATAATACACGCTGAACTTTCCTTCCAGGCCCGTCCGCGGGGTCTTCTTCCCCGTGAGTTCCAGCACCAGCGGATGCACCTTCAACTCCACGCGCTCGATCTGATTGGATGTCAGCTTGTATTGATTGCGAAGCTGAATGCAAGCATCAAGCGTCGGATGAATCACCACACCGCAGGCAAAAGGCTTGTAAGTGTTAAGCGAGATTTCGTAGGTCTGGCCCAGTTTCTCCGTGATCTCGGCATAATTATGCGCGGTGCTCAGAACATTCGCCCAGCCGCGCGACGCCTCAATTCCCTGGTCGGAACACGTGTAATTCTTCTTCGCCATGAGCGCAGCCGTGAACCCATTCTGCGCCGCCCTCCCCGGAGAGAAGCTTTTGGTCATGGTCCCGAACATTTCGCGAAGCCCCACGGGCTGGCTAGCCGCGAGCCCCAGCGCCCATACCATCTGCTGTTCATTCAGCTTCAGCAATTTCCCCACTGCTGCCGCCGATCCAAACACTCCCGCAGTCCCCGTGATGTGCCAGCCGATGTCATAGTGATTGGGCCAAACCGCGTTGCCGATGCGGCACTCGGCTTCCACGCCCAAAACCAGCGCATTCATAAAG
>JALYJH010000325.1 GCA_030775415.1 Acidobacteriota bacterium
GTCCGGATTTCATATCGACAAACTGAGCGATGAGTTTGGTCAGTACACTCTCGTGCTCAAATGTGCGGAATGTGGTCACGAGCGAAAGGCGGAGCCGCACACACTGGGAAGGCTTTGCGGCTGGGATGCTCGTTTGGAAGACGTCGCGAAAAGGATGCGGTGTTCGAAGTGCGGAAAGAAGCGATGCGCTTTGAGGGCGTTTCCGCTGAAGAAGCCGCGGGGGTATTCGGCGTTGGAAAAATAGCAGCGCCGCTTGCAAACCGGCGGGCATACAGTCTTTGGCGTCGCCGACTACTGAATGGACATGGGTGCTTTGCCTTGCGTATCTTCCGCGCATGGCCCGCCATCGAGGTCGGTATACACATTCGCCATTCCGCTCCGGATGGGTCGTCACGCGTGATTTGCTGCGCACCGTGCTCGAGGCCATTGACTGCACTCAAGGAAACGCCCAGGAAGGCTTTGCGTCCAGGCACGCCCAGTTGGTGGGAGAAGGATGGGCGGCTGAAGGTAAGGCGTCCGCCGGCGACTTGGAATTCTTCAACAAGGCCGGTGCGCGCATTGCAGTGACGATTGAACCAGGTGATCCCAGGCTTCCGCCGCAGCGCATTTACGGCTCGTCGGATTGAACGCCCATTGATCGGCGAGAACACCGGCCCGATTTGCGAGTCTGAGGGTGCCCTCCGTGACATGGGGTCTCCGCCGCGCATTCTGGAGGCCGCTCTCGGGGCGGAGTAGAATTTGCCAATGTGCTATTCCGCTCAGGTCGTTCAAGTCATCCGTAAGCTGCATCGCGGGTTGAGTATCCGACTCGATTATACGGAAGCGTTAAATTTGTCTTGCGGCGTCTCGATGATCCAAGTGTGGTCATCTCGCGCGGTTTCGAAGCCAATTTTGACGTTCCCGGAGCTGCAGGCGATTCTCGCGGATCGAATCGTGCCCGCGCTTCTGCATGCGGCCTTAAAGGCGGCATGAAGTGAATCATCCGTGACAATCACAAGAGTTCTATGCCGCTTAGCCTGCATGGTGTCTATTTGCTGCGCGTCCGCGCCAGCATTCGCGTGGGGCGACGAAGGGCATGAGGTGATTGGTTTGATAGCGGATCACTATCTCGAGCCAGCAGTGCGCGCCCGTGTGCAATCCATTCTCGCGGGCGATACCACTCAGCTAACGACGCAGGATGTCGCCCATGAGGCTACTTGGGCGGACAAGTATCGCGACTCCGATCGCAATGGGATGAAAGTCCGGTACAACCAAACGCGGAACTGGCATTTCGTGGACCTTGAGCTTGAAGGGGCGGATCTAAATGCCGCCTGCTTTGGCCGACCGCAGTTGGCGCCTGGGACCGATGCTTCGCTCGGACCAGCGGACGACTGTGTGATCGACAAGATCGAAGAATTCACCGCGGAACTTAAGAAACCCACAACCGGCGAGGACGAGCGACGTTTCGCCCTCGAGTTCCTGCTGCACTTTGTCGGCGATCTGCACCAACCGCTGCACGCCAGTGATGATCACGATCAGGGTGGGAATCGCAAGTTCGCAACCGCTCCCGGAATTCGGTCGAATACCCTTCATCACGATTGGGACACCGAATTCGTCGCGCGGCTGGGAGGGAACGAGACCGAGATCGCGCAGCGGCTGATCGCTCGGATTACGCCCGCGGAGCGCTCGCGATGGTCGGCCGGCGCACCCGCTGACTGGGCTATGGAGTCATATTCCGTCGCGAAATCGCACACCTATGGTCTATTGCCGGCGCCGAAGCCGGCGAACCACTACCAACTGTCAGCGGGCTACGTCTCTGATGCGACCACCGTGACGGCCGAGCAGTTGAGTAAGGCGGGCGTCCGCTTGGCGTTGTTGCTGAATCGGGCGTTGCAGTAGGCCCGTCGGGAAGAAAAGAATGTTTCCATGGGCCTATTGCGCTCGAAGCCAAAGTTGATTATGGTTCGTGACGTGATATAAAAAAGTCTTTAATAATCAAATACTTGTTCGCATAACACCGATTATGGTAAATACGGTAGCGGGGTACCGTATCTCTCCGTAGGAGCGTTCACCCCGAGTCCTGATTGGTCCGATCACTTCTTCTTTGGAAGTTTCTTTACCTTGCGCTCGAGACCGCGCGGCGCTGTGTCTTCATCTGCGGTCTCGTTATATTCGCGGCGCCGCAGGACCTGTTCTTTGGCATGTTCAATGGCTTGGTGAAGGCGGGTCTGCAGCAACTTCATGGGCGGAAGTTCCGTGAGATATTCGCTGACGCGGATGGATTTGGCATCGAGCCGGAGTAGTTCCACCTGCTCGGCATTGGCTGAAGCGCAGAGAATCAGGCCGATAGGAGGCTCCTCGGTAGGCGCGCGCTCATGCTTATCCAGCCAGCGGAGGTAGAACTCCATCTGCCCGATATGGGCGGGCTGGAACGCCTCGAGTTTGAGTTCCACGGCGATCAGCCGGCGCAGGTGGCGATGGTAGAAAAGCAAATCGAGGTGGAAATCGCCTTCGCCGACGCTCATGCGCTTCTGCCGAGCGATGAAGGCGAAGCCGGTTCCAAGTTCCAGAAGCACGCCTTCGATCTCTCGCAGGATAGCGTTTTCGAGATCCCGCTCGCTGTAGGCGCCCTTCAGCCCCAGGAAATCGAGCAAATAGGGGTCGCGAAAGACCAGATCGGGGGTCATGCGACCATCACGAAGGTTGGCTATGCCTGAAGAAATAACGGCTTTGGTGTTCTTCGAGAGGGCGGTACGTTGAAACAGCATGCTGCCGATCTTGTCGCGAAACGTGCGAATATCCCAGCGCTCGATCCGACACATCTCGGCATAGAAATCACGGGCCAGCGGGTCTTTGATGGGGAGAATCGCCAGAAAATGCGACCAGCCCAATTGTTGTGACAGTGTTACAACAATTGCTTCGTCAGCAAAGGACTCCGCAAAGCGCACCATCCGGGTCAGGGCTGAGTAACTGAATCCATCGCCAAACTCCGCTTTCAATTCTTGTGACACTGTCACAAGAATTCGCTTCCCGTAGGCCGCCCTGCCCTGCTGGAGATTCTCCTTCAACAGGCGCCGGCCAACGTGCCAATAGAGCATCGTCTGCGTGGAGTTGGCCACGGTTGCGACACGCTGCCTGGCAGAGTGTATGAGGGTGCGCAGATCGGCTAGAAGCGCTTCTTCATTTAACGTACTGCCGGAAGTTGACGGAATGTTTGCCTCTCGCCTTTCCAGGATTGCCTTCGGGACTAATGCGCCGCGCTGACTGCGCGAAGCGGTTTTCGCTTTCTTTCTCATCGCTGAATCCACCCATCATCGATACGGTTACGGTAAGTCAACCAATTGCCCTAAAGTGAACAACAAAAAATGGCCGCGCGCGCGGTCCCGCGCGGGTATGATGCGCGATTTCCGGGCAAACAATGATGATAAAGAAAAAGCGACGTTTAGTTACAGCGTGGTCGAGAGAGGACGTAAAGAATCTCCGCACGTTTGCGAAAGACAAGCTTTCAGGAGCTCAGGCGGCTAAGAAACTTCGTCGCACTCCCGGCGCGGTCGCGCAAAAGGCGATGAAACTGGGGATTCGGTTCCGGTCAATCAGACGGAAAGCTCGCTAGCGTCCGCGAACAGAACTCAGCACGCGCCGACCCGCGTTCGCAGCTGCACATTTTGCTGTTGCGGCATTCAATGCCGCAGTGAACTGGACTCGCTCGGTATTTCATTGCCCATGATCGACCTCGCGCATTCTTTCCCAACGGGCCGTACCGGCGGCCCGAAGCCGCCGGTACTCGTCCCCTCTAGTGACCTTTAAGTTTGCGCATTCCGTCAGCCAGCGTCCAGAGCGCCCTATTCAGAGCCACATTTTTGTCGATCGCTTTCACACCGCGAGTAGTGTATCTCCTGTGACCAGGCCGCTGACCCGTCAATCCTCCGCGGCAAAGATTTTCCTCCGTACGATTAAACACCGACCACAAATCCGGGCCACTGTCAGCGTGTCGCCGCGCCTCGAGCACCTGTGTCTCAGTGATTGGCGCCGGACCGTCCGCCGGATCGTAGCGCAATTGCAGAGCAGACCGAGCGAACAATCTCTGCTCGTCACTGCTTAGTGTAATCGCCTTCATTCCATCTTTGGATTCGTCCACGCGATCGAAGGTATCGAGAACCGTATAGACACCCTCAATGACTCTGCCCATCACGTCACCCTTATGGGGGATTCTCACCTCGTCCACGCAGTCACCGACCACAAGTCCGTTAGTGCAAACAAAGTTGAGAACGCCGGCAAATAATTCGTAAGCCGAGCTGCCATCATGCGCATTCCCCAGCACGATTTCGTTTGCTTCA
>JALYJH010000326.1 GCA_030775415.1 Acidobacteriota bacterium
TTCCACTACGAAGCAAAAATTGTAATGCATGATGAAATCCTCAACGCCTGCGTGAAAGGGAAAGCCGCAAATACGCATGTAGTCAGCCGTAATTCCGCGGGCGGCCAGCAGATCGACGGCCTCGCGTACTGCCGGGTCGCAGCCGCCGATCGTGATAATCCCGACGCGCGCACCCGGCCGCTTCATGACGACCGGCGGAGGAACGAATTTCGCCGCGGCCTGATGTTTTTTAAGCAGACGGTCGACCACTTCCTGATATTCGGCAGGTGTCTCCGTATAGCCGCCGTACTTGTTATGTCCCGACCCGCGAGTGAAGAAGGCGCCTTTGGCATGCACCCCCGGCAGCGTTCGCGCTGCTACAAAGTTTTCGTCCTCCGGGTGGTAGCGCTGGAACTTTGCAAGCTGGCTGATCTGCTCTTGATTCAAAACGCGGCCGCGGTCGGGAGCGTAACTACCGTCCCAAGTGAGCCGCGGCACCACCCAATCGTTCATGCCGATATCGAGATCGGTCATCAGAAATACCGGCGTTTGAAAACGTTCCGCGAGATCGAACGCTTTAGGAGCAAACTCGAAGCACTCCGCTGGATTCGACGGAAACAGCAGAATATGCTTGGTGTCGCCGTGCGAAGCATAGGCAGCTTCCATCAGGTCGCCTTGTTGAGTCCGCGTGGGCATGCCGGTCGAAGGACCAACCCGCTGCACGTCGACAATCACAGCCGGGATCTCGGCGTAATACGCCAGCCCCAGCAGTTCGTTCATCAGGGAAATGCCAGGGCCGGACGTTGACGTAAAGGCGCGCGCGCCGTTCCAGGACGCGCCGATCACCATGCCAATCGCGCCCAGCTCATCTTCCGCCTGCAAAATGCAAAAGTTGTTGTCGCCAGTCTCTGAATCTTTGCGGTACTTCTCGCAGAATTCTTTGAAGGCGTCCATACACGACGTCGAAGGCGTAATCGGATACCATGCGGCCACCGTCGCGCCGGCGTAAACACAGCCCAATGCCGCGGCCGTGTTCCCGTCGATCAGAATCTTATCGCCGTTGGCATTCATCTGCTCCAGATGAAACGGCAGCGGACATTGGAAGTGTTCTTTGGCGAAATCGTAACCCAGCCGCAGCGCTTTCGTGTTCGACTCGCGCATCGCTTTCTTGGCCGAGAACTTTTCCTCAAGAAGCTGTTCCACCACGCCCATATCGACGTCCAGCAGCGCCACTAGCGTCCCTGCGTAAGCGATGTTCTTCATCAGAATCCGCTCGCGCACTTCCTTGAATGCCTGATTGCACATCTTCGAGAACGGCACCGCCAGATAATTGACATCTTCACGAATCAGATGCGGATCCAGCGGCCAACTGGAATCGTACAGCAGATAGCCGCCCTCGCGGACTTCCGCCACATCCTGCGCGTAGGTCTGCGAATTCATCGCCACCATCAAATCGTAGTCGAGCGCCCGCGCCGTGTATCCGTTCTTATTGACGCGGATCTCGTACCAGGTCGGTAGTCCCTGGATGTTGGAGGGGAAAAGATTTTTCCCCGATACTGGAATCCCCATGCGGAAGATTGCCTGCATCAACAGGCTGTTGGCGCTGGCCGATCCCGTGCCGTTTACGTTGGCTAGCTTGAGAGCGAAATCGTTTACGCGGGTGCGTAGAAGCTGATGCACGATTCTATCCTTTTTTTCTATTCTTAATCATTACGCGTGCGACAATTCAGGTTCCGTCACCGCGCTGCCTGCGTAGGCAATCTGTAATTCGAACTTTTGCATGTCCCAAGCCGCCGTCGGACAACGCTCCGCGCAGAGGCCGCAGTGGACGCAAAGGTCTTCGTCCTTCAACATTAGCCGCCCGGTTTGCGGCAGCGGCATGGAAGCGTAAAGAGCCTGCTCGGGGTTCACCGCGGGCGCGGAGAGCCGCTCGCGAATATCGCTTTCCTCGCCATCGCGCGTGATCGTGAGGCAGAGCAGCGGACAAATATCGATGCAAGCGTCGCACTCAATGCACTTCGCCGGGGTGAATACTGTCTCTACGTCGCAGTTCAGGCAGCGCTGCACTTCACGCGCAGTCTGCTCCGCGTTGAAACCCAGCTCCACTTCCACGTTCAACTGTTCAAAGCGATGCACCAGGTCCACGTGCTTCATCTTCTGCCGTGAGGCTGGATTGTAATCGTTGTGATAACTCCACTCGCTGATCCCCATCTTCTGGCTGATCAGATTCATGTGGTCTGGCGGGCGCTCCGTCACGCTTTGCCCCTGGCAGTGGGCATGCATCGAAATCGCCGCTTCATGTCCGTGGGCCACCGCCCAGATGATGTTCTTTGGTCCCCAGGCCGCGTCTCCGCCGAAGAAAATCCCGGGCCGCGAACACTGCATGGTTTTCTCGTCCACCACCGGCATTTGCCATTTGTCGAATTCAATACCTAGGTCCCGCTCGATCCACGGAAACGAATTCTCTTGCCCGATCGCCAGAATCACATCGTCCGCGGGCAGGAAAATCGTCTCGACTACCTTGGATTTAGCAGCTTTTTCGTCCCACTCCAGCCGCTCGAATTCCATACCCTTGAGAACGCCGTTCTCGATTACAAAGCGCTTTGGGGCATGATTGATAACGATCTCGATGCCTTCCTCCTCGGCATCCTCCAGCTCCCACGGCGAGGCTTTGAAATATCCGCGCGGTCGGCGCGCCATCACTTTAATGTCTTTGCCTCCGAGACGGCGCGAAGACCGGCAGCAGTCCATCGCGGTATTGCCGACGCCGATGATCAAAACCTTTTCGCCGATCGACTCGGTGTGGCCAAACGTAACCGACTCTAGCCAGTCGATCCCGATATGAATGCGGTCTGTATCGTGCCGGCCCGGGATATCGAGATCCTTGCCGCGCGGCGCCCCACTGCCCACGAAAACGGCATCGAACCCTTGGCTCAGCAACTCCTTCATGCTGTTGACGGGCGAGTTGTAGCGGATATCGACGCCCATGTCCAGAATCGCATCCGTCTCGAATTGCAGCACGCTTTCCGGTAGCCGGAAGGACGGGATGTTCGTGCGCATCAACCCGCCGGGCTTGTCGTACTTCTCGAAAATCGTGACCTCGTAACCCAGCGGCATCAGGTCGTTTGCGACCGTGAGCGACGCCGGTCCCGCTCCCACGCAGGCCACCCGCTTGCCGTTCTTCCGCTCAGGAGCCCGCGGCAGCAAATCGCTGACATCGCCCTTCTGATCCGCAGCCACGCGTTTCAAACGGCAGATGGCTACCGGCTTCGTATCTAAACGTGTGCGCCGGCACGCCGGTTCACATGGCCGGTCGCAAGTGCGCCCCAGAATCCCGGGAAACACGTTAGACTCGCGGTTCAGCATATAGGCGTCAGTAAAGCGCCCTTGCGCGATCAATCGAATGTATTCAGGTACATTAGTGTGCGCCGGACACGCCCACTGGCAATCGACGACCTTATGAAAGTAACTCGGGTCGTCCGTATTGGTAGGTCTCACTCAGCCTCCGTGAAGAAATACTGCGATGCAAACCTTATATTGTAACAATTTGTGTGAGCTCTAAAAACTGCGCATTGGCGGCTGAAGATTCCGCTAAGGTAGTAACAGGCAAAATCTATGGCACTTGATCGTTACATTTCCCTTGGTGCGAGCGGACTCCGCGTCAGTCCCTTCTGCCTCGGCGCCATGACCTTCGGTGAGGACTGGGGTTTTGGCTCCAACGAAGCCGTATCGAAACAGGTTCTCGACCGCTATCTCGACTTGGGCGGCAACTTCATCGACACCGCCAATGTCTATACGAAGGGTCATTCTGAAAAAATTATAGGCGATCACATTGGGCGCACTCCGTCGCGCCGCGACCGCATCGTCATCGCCACCAAGTTTTTCGGCAATATGTATTCGGGCGATCCGAATGGCGGCGGCGCCAGCCGTAAATCGCTGATGTCCGCGTGCGAGCAGTCCCTGCGGCGGTTGCAGACCGATTACATCGATCTTTATTGGATGCATTGTTGGGACCGTTTCACCCCCATCGAGGAAACCATGCGCGCCCTCGATGACTTGGTGGCCGCCGGCAAAGTCCGCTACATCGGCTTTTCCGATACACCCGCCTGGAAAGTCACGCAAGCGCATGTGACCGCCAAAATGCGCGGCTGGACTCCCCTGATCGCTCTCCAACTCGAATATTCCTTGCTGGAACGTACCATAGAAGGTGAACTGGTCCCTGCGGCTTTGGAGTTCGGACTGGGCATCACGCCCTGGTCGCCGCTCATGTCCGGAATGCTTACCGGCAAATACACCCGTGAAAATGTCACGACGGCGAAGCCCACG